>NZ_CAUVXI010000113.1:0-17065 GCF_963555845.1 Protofrankia sp. Cas8
GGGCAAGGTCGACGCCGCCGGTGCCGGCGCGGGTGACCGGCTCTACCAGTCGTTCGCGGACGACTTCATCAACCGGGGCGTGGAGCGGGAGGTCCCCGCGCCGTCCGGCATCGGCTTACGGGGCGTGTCGACCAGTCTGGTGGCGTCGATGGACGTACCCGTGGACGATCTGGCCGACATCGTCGCCTCCCGGCTGCTGGCGCGCGCGGTCGACCTGCTCGGCGAGATCGCACCCGGTAGCGGCGAGGACAACGAGCCGGCGATCGGGGAGTTCATGGCGGCGGCCAACCTCGAGCCGCTGCTGTCCAGCCGACCGCTGCCGTTCACCGAGGTTTCGGCCGCGCACGGGGCGCTGGAGATCACCGGGGCGCTCCGCAGCCGGGCCCGCACGATGGAGGACAGCGTCGCCGCGCTCGAGGATCGGCTGCGGGCCGACGTGCCCGACATGGTCGCCGCATTCGACCCGACAAAGGCCGTTGACATCCTGCTCGGACGGTTCGATCTGTTCCGGACCCGCCGGGTCCTGCTCGGCGACAACCGGCTTGACTACGACGAGCAGCGGGGCGGGGTGGCCCGGCGGCTGGACGACTACCGACGGGAACCGTTCGCCCCACCCGGAATCTCCTTCAACCCGCCGCAGCCGGCCGACGTCCGCGACCGCCGGCTGGGCCTGAGCAAAGTGCGCTGGGGCGATCCCTACGTGCAGCAGACGCTGGCGGCCCAGGACGCCTGGTTCACCTGGCGGGCACAGTCGGCGTGGAGCGCGGCGTGGGCCGGTCAGGCAACCCGCTGGGGCCGCACTTTCGAACGGGTCCGCCAGCAGTTCGGCGCGGTCACGGCCGCATTCGACGATCATGCCCAGAACGAGCCGGGGATGTTCGCCAAGCGCAGTGCCGAGCTGTACCGCAACCGGGTCGGGGTGACCTATCTGCTGCCCCCGGTCGACATGGAGACCTTCTACCGGACGGTGCTCGAGCGGTTCGTCCGCCGCGACCACGGCCGCAACACCGCGACCGAGGCGGACGTGGTCACGGCACTGCTCGGTGCCGAGGGCTGGCGGCCGGCCTGGGCCGCGGCGATCGACCGCAGCCCGACCGCGGCGGTGGCGATCGTCCGGGAGCGTCTCAAGCAGGAGGTCAAGCGGCTGTTCACGCAGGAGAGCGACGCCGGTGCGGACGCGCTGCTGCCGACGATGGCGAGCCTGCTCGCCGGTGCGGCACGACGCGAGGCTCTGATCGCTGTCAGTGATGAAGTCCGCCAGTTCCAGGCGAAGATCCACGGTCTGGTGCCGGCAAACTTCACCCCACAGGGATCGGGTGCGCTGAAGGTGCTCATCTCCTACCCGGCGGGCGGCGCCGACCCGACGATCGAACGGTTCCTGCGCGAACAGATCCGTCTTCCCCGGGAACCCGACATGGTGGTCGAGTTCCGGCCGATCCACGCCGAGTCGATCGCGGTGGTGCTGTTCCGGACGTCCATGAGCATCACCGAGGTCCCCGAATTGCGGGAGATCCTGCACCACTGGTCCGACGCCCTGGTCGACGAGCAGCCGCACGATTTCCTGAAATGGCGCCAGCGGGTCGGTTACGACTACGGCTGGCTGGCCACGACCGAGGAGCACCGGGTCCGCATCCTGCATCATCTGCTGTGCGCGATGTGGAACGGCAACGTCCGTACCCGGGGTGGTGAGCACGACTCGCCAGCGCAGGTGCGCGTTCAGCTCGCCGACGACGACGAGCACATGGTGTCGATGACCCTGTCGCCGGCGCCGTTCGAGCCCGCGTCGTCGTGGGGAAGCCTGCTGCGCGCGTACGAGGACTGGACTCTCGCCGACGACGAGCAGATCAGGCGTGACTTCTGCGAGCAGCTCATGCGGACCCTGCCCGAGGGCCTGTCCGGTCGGACGAAGCAGCCGAGCGAACTGTTCCTGCGGATGCTCACGCTCGCCGGGGAGCAGGCCGCTCTGCTCGACGACATGCGCCGAACCCTGCCATCGGGCAGTCGGGTCTGGGCGGGTCAGCTCTACGACTTCTGGACGAGGACCTTCGACGCGGCAATGGAAATGCAGTTCGAGAACGTCTCGCTGCGTGCCCGTACCAACCTCGCCGAGCTGTACGAGCTGGTTGTACGCCGGCCGCGCGGTGCCGGCCCGGTGCCCGGCCGCGCAGAGCCCGGCCAGCCGGAGCACGGCCGCACCGAGCCCGGCCGGCCAGAGTATCGCCGCACCGAGCCCGGACCGGAAGAGGATTCTCGGGACGACCAGCGGTGGCAGGACGACGCCGATCAGGTGAAGGGGGGCTGGGACACCCCTCCCGATGGCGCCGGCGCGGGCGCCGGTGGCCGCCGCGGGCGTGGTCATCCTGACCCGGCACCCGACCGGGAATCCGGGAATGGCCGGAGCCGGAACGATTATCAGCCCGACAACAACCATGACGGTCGGCGGGCGATCGATCTCCACAAGGATGGCGGCGACGCGTCCGCACGCGGTGGAGCCGGAAACCCAGGGGAGGACCGCGGGGCCGGTGACTATCGCGTCGTCGACCACCGGTCGGATGCTTATCGGACAGATGATTATCAGGCTGACAACTATCCGATTGACGATTACCCAGCGGACGATGAGAGCTGGTCGTGACCGAGTCGACCCTGAGTAGAGCCGCGCCGACGGTCATCGAAATTGATCTCCGTACCCGTTATGCGGAGATCATGATGGTCGAGCGGTTCTCCGACATTCAGCGGGCATTCGTGCGGGATCTGGGTGTGGCGGAGAGCGATCCCGGTCGGGTGCTGCTGATCGACGATTCTCGTCTGCTCGTCGAACATGCACCGGGTCTTGAACGGATCATCACTGCCCGATCGGTGAATCAGGTCGTCTGCCTGGTTGTCGGCCCGCCCAACGCCGAGCGCGGCGGCTCGGCCGGCGGCGGCGATCCTGCCTCCCAGGACGGTCGTGGCTATCCCGATCATGGCGATGATCCCGATCCCGATCCCGATCCCGATCCCGGCTACGGCGACTTCGACGACGAGTTCGGCGGTCGTGGGTTCGGCGGTGGCGGGGCCAGCTCCGGCCGTCGCGACACCGCTGCGCACGCTGGGCGGTACGAGCGCCACGCAGCCCGTCCGGGCCGGGGCGAGCCGGCCGCCGGCTGGGCGTGGTCGGACGGTTCGAGCGGCAAGGCGGCCCCCACGGCCGACACGGCCGACACGGCTTCCGCCCCTACCGGCACGGACCGGGGCCGCTATGGGAGCCGTCCGGGGCGGGGAAGCGCTGGTACTGCCACTGCGCCTGCCGGTGCTTCCCAGGCCGGTGGTTCTGGACCGCGGGCCGGTTCGCGCTCCGATCCGGCCCGGCTTGCGTTGGTCAAGCCCTTCGTCCTCCGGGCTCCGGTGGCCACGCTGTGGGTGAGCGATGCCCGGGGGGTCGGCTGGGGAATGGGGCAGACGCAGCCGCAGTCCCTGCCCGCACTTCTGGATGATGCCGACGACGCGCCGGCGCTCGCAGCGTTACGGGACGCGCTGTGCCAGCACGAGGTGTTCGACGCGGTCGCCGACAGGGTCGGTTCCATGGCGGATGCGACCGCCGCGCCCGGTCTGCGTGCGGTGGTCGGCCGGGTTGAGGACGGCGTGCTCTCCGACGCCCAGTTACGGGCGCTCGACCGGCTACTCGCCCCGCACCCGGAGCCTGGCGAGGAGAGTGAGCCACCCCCGGAACTCCTCACCGGACCGTTGCCGTTGCTGCTCGGGATGGTCGACCGGCGCGCCGACGCCATGCTGCGGCCTGACGGCCTGATCAGTTCGTTGTTGCGGGAGTGCGCCGGCCGGATCGCGGATGCTGACGCCGCGGTGAAGGGCATGCGTGGCTGGCCGGTGCTGTTCAGCGGTCACCAACCCGGGATAGTTGTCTGGTCCGCGATGCGACAGGCGGCGGCAGGGCTCGCCGAACTGCGGCATAACCTGCGGATCGAGTTCTTCGAGATTGACGGCAGCCGTGGGCTCGACCAGGCGCGGCGTAACCGGCTGGATGAACTGGGCGTGGTGACCCGGGGATCCACCGACATCCTGCCCGGGGCCGTGGTCAACAGCCTGCGGGTTCTCACCGACAACGCTCTGGAGACGGGTCGTTCGGTCGTTGAGGCGTCCCAGTGGCTGTCCGGGATCGCACACCGGCTGTACCCGCGCGGAAGCCGGGAACACATCGACGACCTGGACCGGATCTGTCCGGACGGCGTTCTCGACGGCCTCGACAACCCGGGCCCGCTGCGGTTGAGCCTGGCCTCGCCGCGGGTTCTCGTTCCGGTGGCCCTGTTCTGCTTTCTGGCGGCGCTGTGGTCGCCGCTCGACGGCGTCGCCGGAGCCGTCGTCAGCGTCGTTCCGGCGTTGACGATCGTTGTCGTGGCCGTCCTGGGTGCCTGGTTGTTGATGAACGCCCGCCAGGTCAGCCCGGACGAAGCCGGTGCGCTGGACCTCGTCGCACTGGTGCTGGTCGCCCTGGCCGCGGCCGGTGGGGGGTGGTATCTGCAGTGGTCCGCCACGTTGAACCTGCCCGCGTCGGTCCGGACGGGGCTTGCGGCACTCGGGTTGGTCGGGCTGTTGCTGTGGCCGCTGTGGGCCTGGGTGTCCGCGGTGAAACGCTGGCAGCCACAGCTCGGCACGGCCGCTGTGGTGGTCGAGGAGCTCCGCAGGTTGGTCTGCCGGGTGGCGCTGTACGAATGGGCGCTCGCCGACAGCCGGCGGGAGGCACACGACATCACCAACGCACTGACCGGCGCGCTGCTCGACATGCAGACGAAGTTGACCGACCACGCGATGCTGCTGCGCGATCATCCCATCGGTGACCAGCCGGGCGGGGTGCCCGGCATCGACGTCGAGGTCGCCACCCTGCTGCGCGACCAGCGAGGGGAGATCGCCAGAGTTGTCCAGGAGGATCTGATTGATCTGATCCAGACCGTACTCCGCCGCTGCTGGAAGGATCTTGAACGGGGTGCGCCGGACGCACTGGCGAACTACGTGTCCACCGACTCCGAGCAGCTGCTGGAGGTTTACTCCGAACATCTGGCCCGTCGGGGTGTGCATGAGGCTCCGCCGTTCGCCCGGTCGGGGGAGCGACGCGCAGTGCTCGTCGACGCGGTGTGGACCGAATCGCATCGGGTCGCCGAGGTGTTGCGGGCCACCAAGCTGGACGCGGGCATCCAGCAACTGTGCGGGCCGGAGGAGCTGAGCTATCTCGACGTCTCTCCGGACCGCGCGGATCTGATCCGTTTCGCGCCGCGGGCGGCCAAGGCGCTGTTCGCCCGCGGCCCCACCCGCCCGGGGGCCGGTGGCGGCCCTGAGATTCCACATCTCGGTGCCGATCTGGTCTGGACAGCCGGCGGCCAGGTCGCCGGCGTGCTGCGCTTGGTCCGGTTGCGTTCCGGTGTGGTCGAGACGCCAGTGGAGGGTCGGCTGTGACGCATCCCGACTGGAGGGCATCGGAGGCTTCGGACGGCCCGCCGGAGGCCTCGCCCGCCGCACCCGGCGCGAGTGCCTCGCCCGGCGGGCGCCGGCCCGGCCGGGCCGAGTCGGCCGGTGCTGACGGCCGCGGCACCAACGGTTCGTCACCGGGCGAGGCCGGCACCACCGGTGGCCCGTACAACGAGCCGCCGCAGGGCCGCTCGGACGCGCTGACCGAGCTCAGCTACATCACAACCTACGGCGAGCGCGAACAGCTTCGGATCCGGGTCGGGGAATGGGAGGAGCCAGGCGGACGCAGCCCGGGCGCCGCCCGCCCGCCGTCCCGATCCGCGCCGTACCGCCGGCGCCGGCTGACCAACCCGGATTCCAATCTGGATTTCGTCCAGAAGATACTGCCGAAAGATCAGGTAACCGCGGACAACTGCGACCTCATCGACAACGAGATCCAGATTGGCCTCCATCTGCTGCGAATGATCGGCGAGACCCGTTACCCGGCGGAGCTGTCGAGGCTGGTCGGCTATGACGCGGACGCGCAGGAGCCGTTCATCCTGCTCGCCGAACGAGGCGCGCCCGCCGGCTTGTCCAGCAGGAAGATGTCGGCGGCGAAGTACGAAAGCTTCCAGGTCAGCCTGTTCCGGGCGCTGAGCATCCTGGAAGCCGCCAAGGTGGTGCACCGCAGCCTCACCCCGGGGACGGTCCGCTGGAACGACCCGCGGGTGCAGATCACCGACTTCCAGCATGCCCGGCTAATCGGTGAGCCGGCTGGCCCGGCCCCGTCACCGCGCTGGGCCGCGCCCGAGGCGCGCCACGGCGGTGTCCCCGCGGATCCGGCCGCGGACCTCTGGAGCGCTGGCCTGGTGATCGTCCATGTGGTGGGGGGACCGCTCCCGCCTGGGATGACGGGGCCGCCCGACCTGCGCGCCGTCGGTGGCGGTCTGGACCGGACCCTGGATGGCGTCTTCGCGCCGACCCCGCCGCAGCGACCACAGATCGAACTGTTCATGCAGGACCTGCATGCTGAGCGGGACTTCGTGCCCGTCGGCGCCTACCCTGAACCGGTCACGGCCGATCCCCGTTTTCTGGAAGGACGCCGGCGGTTCGCCGAACTGTCCAGGAGTAAGAGCCGGACCGCCCAGACCTTCGACCCTTATTCTGGTGACCACTCATGACCACCGATGACGGCGGGTTCCGCTCCCCCAGACGTACGGTTCGCTGCCCGATCTGCCTGAATGAGTTCGTCTGGGATGACGTGCGCCAGCTGTATGAGCGGGTCGACACCCCGGTGGCCGCGGAGCGGTACCGTCCACTGGAGATCCCGGCGACCACGTCGGCCATCAAGCGCCGGGATCGCGAGCTCGACGCGTGGAAACGCTGCCCGGATAATGACGGTGAGCTCACAGCCAACGACGGTTCCAAGATCGATCATTATCTCCCGGCGGCCTACGCGAAGTACGGCCGCCCGCTGGTCATCGGCTTTGTCGGTTTTGCGGAGAGCGGCAAGTCCCACCTGCTCGCCTCGATGGTCGGTGAGATCGAGTACGGCCGGCTGGAGGCGCTGGGTCTGGGGGTGGACCCGGTGGACGCGGGCGTCCACGAGAACTATCTCAGCGAGTTCGTCGACCCGTTGTTCAACGATGGGGAGGCGATTCAGAGCGACGGGATCGGCGAGTCGGCGAGTGGCGCTGAGTTCAAGGACGCGTTTCTGCTCTCCAACCCCGACCTGGGCGTGACCCGTGCGGTGACGTTCTTCGACATCTCGGGGGAGATTCTTGCGGAGAAAAGCCCCTACACGCAGTTCATCCTGGCAATGGATGCGCTGATTTTTGTAGTCGATCCGTATGTCGCGATCAAGGATCCGGCCGACGGCTCAACCGAAGGGAACCGGCCGCTGCGGCGCGACCGGGCGTTCGCCACTGTTCTGCATCGCTTCCGTGACCAGGAGGGCGCGCGGGAAAAGCCGGTCGCCATCGCAATCACCAAATGTGATCGCTGGCGGTTCGAACAGCCGGTCTCGTCCTGGCTGCGCAGGGACGGCCTGAGCTCATACCGGTCGGCCCGGCAGCCCGACCTGGCCACGATCTGGGAGGAGAGCGCCGACGCCTTCGCCTTCCTCCACCAGAACCACGCACAGGCGTGGCTGCGACCTTATTCGGTATTCTCCAGGGCGACACTGCATTTCGTCTCAGCGACCGGTTCGGAGGCCGTCGAGCCGCTGTCGCCCCAGAATGGGGACGTGAACGCACCCGCTGTCGGCGTCAAGAGATACTCCCGGGGAGTCCGACCCAAGCGGGTGCTCGATCCGCTGGCGGCGATCCTGGCCATGAGTGGGATGCTGGGTGACGAGGCCCGTGCCGTCGGTGGCGATTTTGAGCGGCCGGGACAGGGCGGAGCCCGGTGATGTCCGGATCGAATGTATCCGATCCGGACATGCCAGACTCCATTGCTGTCGACTATCTGGTCTACCGGTACGACCCGCCGAGGCGTGGTGGCGGTCTTTCCGGTTTTACTCCGGCGGAATCCAACCTGCCACCGCCCGAACGCGAGTGGTGGCACAAATCCTACCGCCACTGGTGGGAACCGAGGGGTACCGACATCAGGTGGGGGCCGAGCGTCTGCTATCTGATCGCTCAGGATCTGAACGGCAGAGACCGGGCAATACTTTGTTACCGTACCGCCGGCAGTAGCGTGGCACGAAAGGGTACCGTCAGTTTCCTGCTGATCGGTTCGCCGGACGAGCTCACGGCTGCTGTGGCCCTGGCACTGGCCGACTGGAGCTGGGCCGCGGGCACGTCTTTCGACCCGGCGACCAAGCCTAATCAGCATTGGTACGTGACCGCAGGTGCCCAGCAGCGGGTGCCGCTGAAAACCCCCTATGTTGTTCCGGCGGCTGGCGACGACGACTACGAAAGCCTCCTACAACGGATCGTCGTCGATTTCCTGGAAAAGTCTGACAGTGCTCAACGTGCCCATCACCTACTTGTACCGGGAGTCGGGCCGGGTAAGGCGGTCCAGCTGCTGAAGAATGTGCTGGCGGCACTGGACAACGATCGCTGCGGTACCCTCGTCAGGCGTTTTTCCTTTTCGGCTTCGCAGAAAGACAACATACCCGCAGATACGGCGCCACGGGTGGTGTTCGCGACTCAGAAGTTCACCTGGCAGGGTGGGGGTCTGACCATCCTCGACGACCGGCCTCCGCATCCGGATCCGGATCCGGTGTACACCGACGCAGCCCGGCTTCTTGTGAGGGTTTCCCGCCGAGCCGATCGCCATAGGTTCGACGAGATCGTCCAGGAAGCGTTCAACCCGGTGAATTCCCGCGGGTGGTGTGAGCGGCTGATCGAAAATTCCGAACTGCGGCAATGGCTCGGCTCGCCCGAAGGGCCTTCCGTCCCGCGTCCCGTCCCGGTCCCGGTCCCGGTCCCGCCCCCGCTTCCGGCCGCCCCGCCTCCGCCTCCGCTACTCATCAGGGATCATGTGATTGGCGTGTACAGAAAGGGCATCCACCGGGCCCGGCAGGCGGATACCGTGATCGCGGTCGTCAACATTCTTGTTGACATGATCCGCGATATGGTCTGGTTGACGGAGAGGAATGTAGTCGGACTGCGGGCGGTCAGCCAGCTAAAATCCGCTCCTGATCAGGATTTCGTTCTCTCGCGATTCGAGCTTCCTCGCCGTCCCGACGGCGTCGATGCACAACTGTCGAAACGTGTTCTGCAGGTGGTTGACAGAACGTTTGTCACGATATTCAACGGACGGTCCGATGTCATCCGCGAGCTGCTCGGAGCGGTGAATGCCGCTGCGGTTGCCACTGATTCAAGCTACTCGCGGCCGCCCGCTGAGGCGCCAGAGCTGAGCGCAGTGATTGACGACCGTCACGATTATCTGACGCGCCGGGATGGGGACTCGAAACGCGCCGCGGCCGCGCAAGCGCGCGAAGAGGTGCGTTGGCTGTGTGAGCGCCGAATTCTGGAGACATTGGGGCAGATTAGCCAGAAAGAACCAAGCTCTTCCGATGTAATCGGCTTTCTTGTCGAGCTGATCCGGGTCGGTGGTGGGCTGACCGAGCAGCATGTCGAGACCTTGCGCTGGATATCTTTTCACTGTGTCCGCGACAGCCCACTGCAGATATCCGGCGATGTCGCGGGGGATCTGGAAGCGTGCGACATTCTCCTTGGCCAGGTCGGGCAACATCGTATCAGAAATGTTTTCGATCAGCAGAGTCGTGCGCTTGAGAATCGTGCGTTTGAGGATGCGCTTCGAACCGAGTGTGGCAGGCGGGTCCAATACGGTCGGGAAATTGTTCAAAGGGTAATTTCTGATGTCACGGTCGTGGGTCTGCATGACCGGGTTGTCATCGACCGCCTGATCGCGGGGATTCGCAGCCTGGCTGGCGAGCCGATCGATCCGGAGATCTCGCAGAAACTCGAGAAGCTGCGCGGAAAAGCGGACCAGGCGTTCGAGCGCGGGCGTGCTGCGGTTACGGACCGCCCAACGGAATATCTGCCTGCCGTTGGGTCGCCCCGATCGGAGGAGCCTGGAAGCGCCCTTGTCGTGGCGGGGCCGACCACGCCCGGGATGAAATACCCTGACCGGCCGCCGCCCAGTCAGCCGCAAAACGTTTCTGACAGGGAACCCGGATCGGCCGCGAGGCGGACATGGAACAGCAACCATGGAGAGGACGCCCACAACAATCGAAAACAAGGCGCCGGGGTTTCCGCAACCGATGTGACGCCTTCTGGTCGACGCCGGAGGGTGGATTTTTCGAATCCGCTCCATGTCATCGTTATTGCTGTTATTATACTTGTTGTCATCGTGTTTATTATATTTTTGACGGTGGGCCGGAGTGGCGGAGGAGCCGGTATTCCGGTAAGAGGGTTCGATGGCAGCAGCTTCAAGAAGGTTGTCTTCAATGATGGGGCGTGGCAAGCGTCGGATGTTCCGGCGGTCTTCGCCGACGCCGCAGTGGATGCGGCCCAAGCGCAGTCACCGCCGGGGGAGATCAGGCTGACCATCTCCAAGGAGTGGCAGAAAAAAGCGGACGATGTCCTGGATGCTGCCAGGATCGATGATTTCGGGCGTGACAGTTTCAAGCCCGACGGTGCGGTTGTGGTCATCGACCCGAGGGACGGCGGAGTGCGGGCGGTCGCCACCCGCGGCCAGGCCGCTGGCAACGCGAATCTCGCCACCGGCCTGACCGCGAATCCCGGCGAACTCGCGGTGCTCCTCAGCGCCGCCGCCATGGACAAGAACGGACTCGTCGGACTTCACCCAGACGAGGCCGGGGCGTCGGGCTGCAAGGATTTTCCAGCGGTAGTCCAAAATTCCTGCACAGGAAGCTTCAAGGCGTTACAGGAACAGCTCGGTGCGGGTTTTCTGCCACGGGCACAGGCAATCGCCTGTGGTCTCGGGTTCAACGGAATAGGTTATCAGGTGAACGGCGTGCGAATCGCGGCGTCGTCGGCACTACCGGGAGAGAGCTGCGGGGGTGACCCGGCGGTGGCTACGGACGCTCCGATTCAGGCCACACCCTTCCAGCTGGCGGTGGCGATGTCCGCGTTCGCTGCGAGGGTGGTTGCCCGGCCCGCTCTCTGCCCTCACTTCGTCCAACCCGTTTCAGTAGGCAGCTGCCCGATCGAGGGCATACCGCTTACCGCTGATATCGCGCAGTACATACGGGACGAGATGACTGCGGGTAACGGCAATGCCGCGCTGATGAACAGTTGGTCTGCCGACAACTCCAGCTCTACCGGATGGGCGGTCGGTTTCGCGCCGGCCCAGAACCCGACGGTTGCGGTCGCCGTGTACATCAAGGGCAGGTCCGCGACGAACGCGACCCCGGCCAAGCAGGCCGCCCACGACGCCGCCAAGACGCTTCTCGGCAGTGCCGGCTGAGAAACCGCCGCTCGTTCCCCCACGGCCGTGTCGCCTCTGGTAATGGCTTGGTGATGTGTTCATATGACGGCGGCCGTTGGGGAACGCGGGATAGCCGGGTTGCTGTGCGTGTGGCTGGGCTCCTAGCGGGGGGTGGCGTCGGTGACCAGGTCGCCGACGACGATGGTGGTGTCGTCGCGGGCACCGGCCATCATGGCGGCGTCCACGAGCGCGTCCGCGGCCTGTTCGGGGCTCATGGTGCCGAGCTCCATCAACAGGCCGTCCAGTTGCTCGGGCTTCATGACCTTGGTGATGCCGTCGCTGGCGAGGACGACCCGATCCCCGGCCCGCACCGGCTCCTCCAGCAGATCCAGCTCGACCTCTTCGTTGAGCCCGATCGCGTTCAACAGCGGCCCGTTCTTGATGGCGTGCGGGGTGGTGAGCTGGCGGGGCCGGCCGCGCCCGGGCTGTAGCCAGACGGTGCTGTCCCCGACGTGCGCCACGAAGAGGGTTTCGCCGGTGTCGTGCTGCCGGCCGAGGACGACCACGTCCAGCGTGCAGGCCATCCCGTGCCAGGACGGCTCCTGCAACGGCTTCTCCCGGACGGTCCGGTTGGCCCGGTCGAGGGCACCCCGCAGGCCGTCGCGGGGGTCGGCGGCGTACTGCGGGCGGAAGCTCGCCACGGTCGTCACCGCCAGGGTGGACGCGATCTGGCCGGCCGCTTCGCCACCGACTCCGTCGGCCACCGCGAGCAGGCCGTCGAGGACGACGAAGGCATCCTCATTGGGACCGCCACGCTTGCCCCGGCGGGTCCGCCCGGCGGCGGCCAACCGCAGCGCCGGCGAGGTGGAGACGTCCGGTTCGTCCGCGACCAGCGGCACGGTCGGGACCGGCGCAACCATCGCGGGTACCGGGGGAATCGTCTGATCCGACGCCTTCGTTGCGGCGGGGTCGTCCCACGGGTCACCACTACCCCCGTGACCGCCGACACCGCCGGTGCCGCGGTTGTCCGGGTAGGTGCCGCTCCTGCGGGTAGCCGCCGCCTCGTCGAACCCGAAGCCATCCCGGCTGGCGGGCGCGCCGTGTGCCACCGTGCCAGCGTACGGGTCGCTGCCACCGAAATCGCCCTCGCGAGGCCGGTCACGGCCTGATGTCGCGGATGGGGGCGGGCTGACCGGTGGGGGCGTCCACCCCGTCGCGTTTCTTTCCCGGGTCTGTCCGGCGGCGGGCACCGCCGGGTTGACCGACGTTGCCGCGTTGGTCGACGTTGCCGCGTTGGTCGACGTTGTCGCCGCTCCGAGATCCCGATGCCCGGCGCCGTGCGTGGACGGTGTCGACCAGACGTCGGGCTGCTTGCCGCCGGGTACCGTCGCGAAAGCGGTCGTCGGCGGTTCGCCGGCCGGCGGCGGTATGGGCGCGGTGGGGATCGCCGCGGTCCTGGAAAAGGCCGGTGGGTCCACGTTGCCGGGATTGCCGGGGTTGCCGGGGCGGGCAGACCTGCTGGAGCCGGCGGAGCTCACGGAACCATCCTGTCCCCTCGGTGCGGCTGATCCCGAGGCGCGGGTGGCACCACCGGCCGGGCGCGCGGGGGCACGCCGCAGCGGCGCGAGGATCGTCCCGATGATCCCCGACCGTCGCCGCCGGCGTTGTCCCGACCGTGTGTTCCCGGTGGGTGTCGATGGACGTGGCGGATGCGTCGGCCCTGGGCCGAATCCCGAGGCGCGGCTGGAGACGACGACGAAGAGAATCGCGCCGATCAGCAGCACCACGATCAATGTGATGGGTACCACCGAACTGTCCATGGCCTCCGTCCCCCACGTGTGGGTATTCCGATCACGCTAGCGGACGTCCGCGCTGACGTCCCCCGTACCCACTCAATGGCATCAATGCAGATCGGCCGACGGATGTGTCGCGACATCGACACAAGTGACCAACAGGGCTTGACCAGCGCTGACAGGCAGTATCCGAGATGCGTCGGATATGTGTCAGGCTGCCGCGCCATTGCTGCCGAGGTGGACCCGCGGGGGCGGAGGTCGCCGGTGGTCCGTGGGTGGCCTCGGTGCCCGGTCAGACCCCGACCGGTGCCCGGTCGCCGGAGCGCAGGGCGGTGCGGGCGTGTTCGGCGAGGGCGGCGGCACCGGGATGCCCGGCGATCTCGATCGCGCCGCAGAGGGTCAGGACATCGACCCTCGCATTCTCCGACGCGACGCAACCGGCAAGGTCGATTGCCTGGTAGCCGAGGTCGACTGCGCGCTCCACCTCGCCGGCGTCGACCTGGGCCACACCGAGCCAGACCCGGTGATGAATCAGCTCCCGTGGGTACTCGCAGGCGTCGAGCTCGTCGACGGACCGCCTCAGGTGCCCGATGGCGGCGGCGGCGTCGCCAATGCACAACAGGGCCTTGCCGGCGTAGTACTCGATGGTCGGACGAGAACACCAGTACACGTAGTCCGGATCATCGCCGGGTTCGGCCTGATCGATCTGGGTGAACGCCTCGGCGATCTCGGCCCGCACGGCTCGGCTGTCGCCGACCTGAGCATGGGCGATGGCCAGCGAGCCGGCGAGCACCGCCTTCTCGGTCGCCGTGAGGGCGTCCCCGGCGCCCGCGCGGGCCGCGCGCAGCATGGTGACCGCGTCGGCCGGGTCGCCGTAGCGCACCGCCTGCTCCGCCATGCAACGCAGGATGTTGGCGCCGATGGCCCGGTCGCCGGCCTCGTGGGCGGTGCGCAGCGCCACCAGCCAGAACTGTTGGGCGATCTGGTGACGGCCGCTGTCGAACGCGGCCCAGCCCGCCAGCCGGGCGAGTTCCGCGGCGACGGCGTAGAGCCGCGCGCGCTGGTCCTGGCTGTATGCACCGGTGCGCAGCAGCCGGACGATCACCCGCAGCTCGGACACCGCGAGCCCGTGCACATCCTCCCCGCCCAGAACGTCGTCCATCCGCCGCAGGGCGTCGACGCGGTCGGCGAATCCGGCGACCAGGGCGTCGTTGACGTGCCTGCCGTTGAGTACCGCGACGGGCCGGGCGGGAGCCGCGACGAGCCAGGAGTGGACGACCGCGCCGAGCGTCGCGCTGGTGAAGGTCAGGACGGCGGGCCGCTGGACCCGGCTGGTCACCTCTTCCAGCGCGGCACCGAGCCCGTCGGGCGCCCACAGGCGCGCCAGCGTCCACGGCGGGGTGTCGGCGGTCAGTGTGGTTCCGTTGTGAACGAAACCGCTGCCGACGGCGGTGGCTGCCGTGCCACGGCGGGAACGGCGGGCCCCGAGCTCTCGACTCGTTCGTGACCGCCCGAGCAGACTGCTGGGTTCTCTCACGCCCGGCCTCCTCAAAATGGCCAGTCAGGAAATAGTCGTCGGCACCGCGGCCATAGTCGTTGGCCTTGTTGTGATCACCGGTAGGTGCCCGAGGTATTTCATGATAAACAACAAAACCACGCCGACGACCGCCGCAGGTGCAGCGTACGTCAGGCCCGCGGGCGGAACAAGTAGCGCAAGATTGCCACGGTGGTGTTGTTATATCCCAAACTACGCAAGAAACCCAACGGTCGACCGGGTGTTGAGATTCAAAAGGTCGATGGTTGTGGTTGTTCAACCTCGCTGGCTCGCTGGCTCGCTGGCTCGCTGGCTCGCTGGCCCGCTGGCCCGATGCAGCTCGGGCGGTGGCTGCGGCGACCGCGACGGCGTGCGGTGGCTGCGACGGCGTGCAGTGGCTGCGACGGCAGTAGTCGCGGTTCCGGTTGCCATCGCAGCTGCGCTCACGGGCCGGCCCGGCACGCCGGGAATCATCCTCGGATGACCATTTAGAGCGCCCGGCAATTGGGGACGCAGCGTCGCAGGGTTGGGGCACGCACCTCCCTTCGTTGTCGTCGGTCGGCACCCAACATCAGGGTGACTCCCTCCTCCGTCTCGCGATCTACGTACTCCAGCCCTGCTCCTTGATCCACGCCCCTATTGCCGGGCGTTCTTAGCCCGATCATTCGGGACCGTCCCGAAGGCGGACCGCATTCGGTGATCCAATCTGGTGATCCGAGCCGGCAGCTCCTCTGGGTGATCTCATCCGTTGATGACCGATCGGGGTTGATGATCGGATGGGGACGGTGGTCGAGGCACGCATCCCGATGCGTGCGGGGCTTTTCTGGCCACAAACCGCGTTGGGAAACTTTCGGCGCGCAATGCCGGACACCCCGGATGGAGGGAGTCGACTCATGCGATTATGGATCTTCTCGGGCGTCCGAGGGCCCGAGGGCCGCGGGGAGAGGCTCCCGACCCTCCGTCCAGAGCCGGGAACCTCTCTCTAGCTCTGACGCTCGGCGACCCCGTGGGGTTGGCGCCAAAGTCGCACCACCGGAAATCAGGGTTCCTGTCGGATCCGGGGTTCCTGCCGGATTGGCGAAGCCGATCTGCCAGGTCCCGGAGCCGATCTGTGCGGTCCGTCCGGAGATGCCGGACTCCAGCCGCCGGACTCCAGCTGACCAGTGTGTCGCTGGATCGGGCTTAGCGGTCGGCCACCCAGCATCACGGGCCTGCCCGCCCTGCCTGGGCTGGGTTCCACGCCGCGGCAGGCTGCGATCCGCCCGGCGAGCCAACGCCGCGCACCCTATTGCCGGGCGTGGAGCAGATCTGTTCCGGTCAACGACCCGGCCGACTCTCAACGATGTGAATGTGATGCTCCTCCAGCAACATCAGATTCACATCGTTGAGAGCGCCTGGCAACAGGGGTGTGGATCAAGGAGCGGGGTTGGGGTACGTAGATCACGAGGTGCGAGGAGGGAAGCACCGGAGGTGTTGGGTGTCGACCGACGGAGCCGGGGTACCCGTGCATCGCCCAGCGATGGACGGGGAGCGATGGACGGGTAGCGATGAGGCGAGGTGCGTGCCCCAGCCCCGCGACGCCGCGTCCCCTATTGCCGGGCACTCTGAATTCCAAG
This sequence comes from Protofrankia sp. Cas8, assembly GCF_963555845.1. Taxonomy (NCBI): domain Bacteria; kingdom Bacillati; phylum Actinomycetota; class Actinomycetes; order Frankiales; family Frankiaceae; genus Protofrankia; species Protofrankia sp. Cas8. The sequence continues at coordinate 16,245 of NZ_CAUVXI010000113.1, forward strand.
CTCAGACGTCGACCGCGAGCCTGACCGCCGCCGAGAGCCGCCGCAGCAGGGCCGGCCCGAGCATCCCGATCTCGGTGACAAGTAGGTCGGACGGGATCGTCGTGATGTTGTCGCAGCTGGCGACGCTGTCGACCTTGAGGCCCTCGTCGGGGCCGACCGGGACCTCGCTCGGGATGCCGCGGATCGTGCGGGTCACGGGGACGACGGTGACGTTCGTCAGGTACGGCAGTGCGGCGTCACGAGTGATGATGACGACCGGTCGCACACCGGTGGGTGGCGGCAGTCGGGCGACCCAGAGGGCGCCGCGGCGCAGGGGTGGCTTCACCTGGTCCGTTCCGGATCATCGCATTGAGCATAATGGTGTAGCGCGTACGGAGATTCCGGGTGATTATGTCCCAAGGGCGGCCGAGGGATCAGAGCGTCTCTGCCAGGCCCAGGTCGGTTGTCAGGCCCAGGTCGGCGAGATCGTAGCCGCCGTCCTCGCCGAGGATGGTCGGTACCAGGTTCGCGGCGGTGAAGGAGAGGGCTCGCTCGTCGGACGTTCGTGGCTGCTGACAGTACCCGCGCGCGTACGCCTCGGCGATCATGCGGTCTTCCTCCACGCGGCGTTGCGTATGGAGGGCCGCGCGGACGGCCTCGGCGCGTGAGTGATAGCGCCCTGACGACACCATCGTGTCGAGCGCGGCTACCTCGGCTTCGTCCAGCCGGACTGCGATCTGTGGCATGCAATCAGAATACCTCGTCGACTCCCGTCCTGGTATGCATGTTGCACACCAAGACGGGAGTCGCGCACAGGCCCGGTCGCGCAGGTCCGGCGGCTT
>NZ_CAUVXI010000114.1:0-16853 GCF_963555845.1 Protofrankia sp. Cas8
GCTGTTGGTCTCCTCACAGATCGGCGCCCGGCGTGTCCAGGACCTGCTCGCCTGGCTCTTTTTCCGGTTTTGGCGGGTTACCGGCCGACTTGATCCGCCCGCGAGCCGACCCCGATCACGGCCCCACCGCAGAAAAGACCCATATCTACACAGCGTGACTATTTTCAACGACGCCACCTCAAAGGCGCGGACACTGTCAGCTCCCGCCGCCGGCATCCGCGCTGGTCCCAGCCGGTCCCGGCTGGTCCCGGCTGGTCCGGTCGCGACGAACCGGACCACAGCGCCGCCCGGGCCGGCCCGGACCGGTGCCCACTTGATCGGTACGGGTCACGGGGTCGGCCGACGCTCCAACCTGCTCGTTACACCGATCGCTTCGATAATGCAAATGTGCGGTCTGTGGCGCCGGTCCGTGGCGCCGGTCCGTGGCGCCGGGCGACGACTGCGACTCGGCGACTTCGCCGGCCCCGGGGCACGGGCACGGGCACGGGGCACGGGCACGGGGCACGGGCACGGCCGGTATTCCTGCCGGGGCGGAATCCGTCCGCGGCGATACCGTCCTGAACGGGATTTCACCGGACCGGTGCTGAAAAGAAGCAGATACGTCGGGACGGGCCGGGAGTTCACCCGCGAGTGGCTCCGGCGATGGCGGATCGCCGTGCTCGTATGCGGTGTGTCGCGGTAACTTCGCAGTTCCCCGGTCAGCCGGCGAACCACATTCCGATGAGACCGATGTCGCCCAACTGGGAGTAGACGCATGGGCTTGACGCGCCCTAAGCTGCCAAACAGTTCAGCAACCGACCGCCGCTGGAAAACATGCGGAAGGGGGCTGGACGAGAAGTCGTTCTTCCCGTCTCCGGCCGGCCGATGACGGCGCGATATTGGCCCTTTTCGCGCCGTCTTCGGTTCGGCCGGAGACTACATAAGCTCCTCGGTGGCCGGCTTACCGTGCCCTGGCCACCGAGGGTTGAACAGGTACCGGCGGTCCCCGCCTCCGTCCCCACTCACCCCACCGGGGTGGGGCCGTCGGTACCTTCCAGCTGGTGCGGCGGCACGAGTTACGGCGACAGCCCCCGGTCGTAACGACTTGTGCCGCCGCACCTCAGCAACTGACGAAGAACGCGGAAAGACCGAAGAACGGGGTAATGGCCGCACCGGCGCACCAGCCCGACCTGGCGACCCTGCCGGTGCAGGTTCACCTTCTCCACAAGCAGCTTGGACGAACAGTGAACAACGGCATGACAATCCCTGCCGAACATTCATGCGCCCGACCCGACGATACCCGCTCAGGTATTTTCTCACCTCGCCGGAGGAGCCGCGGAAACCCGCTCGGACCAGACGGCCATCAGCTCCCGTTGCCAGTTCTCGATTGTGAACGGTGAGCGGACGAAATGCCGCAACGCGGCCCGTCGGTCGTCCAGGGACGGCGGGAGGCTGGTCAGCGCCCGCGCGGTGTCAGCCCAGATCTCCTCCGCTGCTGACAGCGGCAGCATGGTGATCCCCGGCAGGAGTCGAGAGATCTCCCCGACGCCGGCCAGATCGCAGGACAGCACCGGGGTGGCCACCGCACAGGCTTCCAGCACGGCACTCGGCAGACTCTCGTGGTGGGATGTGACCAGCAACAATGATGCCGCGACCAGCAGACGCGGGATGTCGTCACGCTCCCCGAGCAGCGCGACACGGTCACGGACGCCGCGTCGGGCGGCGAGTGCGAGCAGCCGCGCAGTGTCGCCGGTCTCCTGGCAGCCGATGATCTGCAGGCGGCCGTCGACCCCACGGGCCTGCAGCGCGGCAAGGACGTCCACGGCGCGAGCGCGATTGGCGTTCATCCCGGGCCGGCCGATGTGCACCAGGGTGATCGGGTCCACCACGCCCACCGGCGCGGTCTCCAGCGCACGCCGCCGGGCTGCGATGGCAACCCCGAGCGGCTCGACCGCCAACCCGTCATAGATCACCCGACAACGCGGGTCGACCCGCCATTCCGACCGCCAGAGCCCCCGCATGGCGGTCTCGCACACCGCCACCAGATCGGTCGCGCCGACGTCGATCAGACCTCGGTCGACCACGCGCGCCAGGCGTTCCCCGGCCGGACCGGTGCGTCGCCAATCCTGGCCGGTGTGGAAGTGGGCGACGCGCCGCGACACGCCGGCCACTCTGGCAAGTCCGAGCACAGCCCCCGAGGATGTCGGCACAGATGAATGCACGACCGAGGGCCGCAGCCGGCGCAGGAGTCGGATGAAGGTCAGTGGGAAGGATGGGCCGGGTCGGCAGTGGTGCACCTCTCCGCCGAGCGCGTGGATTTCGTCCTCCCACGCTCCCGGCTCGCCGGCCAGGGCGCAGAACACCAACCGGAACTCATCTGGATCGAGCCTGCGCATCAGTTCGACGGTACGACGCTGCGCACCAGCCCGGTCCATGGCGCCGACCACGTGCAGCACCGTCCGCGGCGCTCCCACGCTCACGATCGCGACCCGGGCTCGGTCACCCGACGGGCGAACTCGACGTAGAAATGCCGGGCGCGTTCCTGGAGGAGCCGGGCACGATATCCCTCCGCCGTCGCCCTGTTACGAACAGACATTGCGGCCAGGCGCCCAGGCGAGACGAGCACCTCCTCGATGCGGGCGGCGAGCTGGGCAGGGTGTCCCGGGCGCACCAGATCCGCACCCGCGAGCAGTTCCACCGTGCCGCCGACGCTCGAGGCGATCGCGGGAACGCCGCGGGCCGCGGCCTCCAGCAGCACCCGGGGAAGTCCTTCGGTGCGCGAGGGCAGAACGAACAGGTCGGTCTCGTCGAACGCGGCGCGTATCCCGGGCCGGTCAAGCACGGTCACGAAGGTCACGACACCGCCGATACCGAGATCGCGCGCCCGAGCCACCAGCGCGTCATGGCGGCGACCGGTGCCGACAATCGTCACAGTGATGCCGTCGTCGCGTCGGGCGATGCGGGCCACCGCGTCCAGAAGCACGTCATGGCCCTTGTGGTTGTGCTCCTGGCCTCGGGGTGAGCCCACGTGGCGGGCTCGCGCTCGCGGTCGCGGCCCAGGCACACGCGGCGGCTGACAGGCGGTCGTTCGTCACCCCGGACGATGTGCGCACGCTCGTCCCGTTCGTGCTGGGCCACCGGATGCTGCTGCGACCCGAGGCGGAGCTGGCCGGCGGCACCGCGGCGAGCCTGCTCAGCGGGCTCACGGCGTCGGTACCGGTGCCGGATCAGCGGGTGGTTCACTAGATGATCACCCGGTCGGGCTTCGCTGTTGCCGCGGCCGTTGTCATCCTCGGCCTGTCCGGTGCGCTCCTGGACTACCCGGAGCTGGTCGTGTTCGCCCTCGGGGGTCTGGCCGCCCTGCTCGTCGCGGCCGCCTGGATGCTCATCACTCCGGACGTCATCGTCGTCCGGGAGATCCAGCCGCTGCGGGTGGCCGAGGGCGAGGGCGCCCGGGGTCTGCTCACCGTGACCAACTCCGCGCGGCGGCGCAGCCCGCCGTTTCTCGCCAGCGAGGCCGTGGGGGAGCGCCACGTCGCGGTGACCCTGCCCAGTCTGGCGCCGGACCGCTCGTTCGAGACCGCCTACCCGCTGCCCACCGATCGCCGCGGCGTCTACCAGGTGGGTCCCCTCACCATCGGTCACAGCGACCCGCTCCGGCTCATGCACATCGGACGTTCCTACGCCTCCCGGTCGGAGCTGAAGGTGCATCCTCGGCTGCACCCGGTGGCACCGCTACCCACCGGCGGCTCCCGGGACATGGACGGGCCCACGACGAGCACGGCGCCGCTCGGCGGCGTCGCCTTCCACAGCCTGCGGGAGTACGTCCGCGGCGACGATCTACGGCTCGTGCACTGGCGGTCGACCGCCCGCACCGGGAAACTCATGGTCCGTCACAACGTGGTGCCCAACGAGCCGCGGCTGATGGTCGTGCTCGACACCAGCACCGCCCCCTACAGCAAGGACTACTTCGAAGACGCGGTGCGGGTCGCCGCCTCCCTTGCGATCTCCGCCCGGGACCATGGCTTTCCGGTCGAGGTACGGACCACCGGCGGGGTGTGCGCGGTGGCCGACCGCGGGGCGGCCGAACGGGGGTCGATCCTCGACCTGTTCGCGGAGGTGCGCGCCGCGGACGACGATCCCGGACTCGGCGCGCTGCCCGGCATGCTGCCGCGGGAGGACGGCGTGGCGCTCGGCGTGGTGACCGGGCAGGCGCCGGCCGCGATGCTCGCGGCCATCTCCCTGGTCCGCAGCCGGTTCACGATGGCGAGCCTGGTCCAGGTTGGCGAGGAGCACGATCGTCCCGGACCCTCGGTGCAGGGAGCCATGGTCGTGAACGTCCGGACCAGCGACGACTTCGCCGCTGTCTGGAACGCGAGGGTACGTAGGTGAGCGCGATCCGGCCGCGGGTCGGCCAGCTCGTGCTCGTCGCAGCTGTGATGGTGCTGGTGGCGATGGTCTTCGGCCCGTTCTTCGCCGGTGCTGGCTACCTTGTACCGCTCGGTGGGTCCGTCGTGCTCGCCGCGGTCGTGGCCGCCGTCGCGTCGGTACGGATCCGTCGTCTCGACGTCACACTCCTGGTGGCGACCGGCGCTGGCCTGCTGTTCGCCCTGCTCGCGCTGTTCCCGTCCCGATGGGGGAACGGGCTGCCGGGTTCGCTCCTCGGGGCCTTCGGCCGTGGCCTGCGTGACGGCTGGGCAGCCATGCTCACCGCGGGGCTTCCGGCGGATCCGACCGGCGAGCTGCTGATCGTCCCGGCGTTGCTGCTGTGGATCGCAACGGCTGTTGGCGTCGTCGTTGCGCTGCGGACCGACGCTGTGCTCGCTCCGTTGCCGCCGCCGATCCTCGCGTTCGCCACGGGTCTGCTCTTGGTTGCCGCGCGCGGGCGCTCACAGGTGTGGCTGGCCGGCGCCATCCTGCTGGCCGGGGGAGCGCTGGCGCTGGTCCGGGCAGCCGATCGATCCAGTTCCCACGACAGCGCTGGTGCTGGGCGGTCGGACGTCAGGCCGTCGGGTAATGGGCGGTCGGACGCTGGGCGCTCCTGGCGGCGGCTCACCTCGGGTCGGCTGGCCTTCGGCTTGCCGGTGGTGGTCATCCTTGTCGTCGTCGGTACGCTCGGTGCCGCGGTCCTGCCGATCGCGGATGGTTCCGACCGGTTCAACCCTCGTGACCACCGCCATCCCCCGGTGCAGGTGACCTCGGCCCTCAACCCGTTGGTGAACGTCAAGGCCCAGCTTCAGGCAGATCCGGTGGAGCCGCTGTTCACCGTCCACCTGGCCTCGACCGAGAGTCTGCAGGTCGACCGCATCCGGACAGCCGCTCTCGGTGACTTCGACGGCGCCAGCTGGACCGACGGCGCGACATTCGTGGCAACCGGTCGGACCTTGCCCGACGATCCTGTCGCGGCGACCCCGCGCGGCGTCACCGTTGATGCCGAGGTCACCGTCGATCGGCTCGACGGGGTGTTTCTACCCTCGCTCGGGCGCCCGGTCGGCATCACCGACATCGGTGGCGGTAACGGCGGCGGTACCGGCGGCGGTACCGGCGCGACGATGGCGTTCGCACCGGATTCCGGCGTCCTGGCGATGACAACATCCCCGGGGCCCGGCCTGCGCTACGACCTGCGCTCGATGGTGCCCAATCCCACCGACGCGGAGAAAGCCGCGGCCAGACCCCTGAACGACCCGTCGGTGACGCGTTACCGGGCGTTGCCGGGAGCCGTGCCAGCCGACCTGACGCAACTCACCGACGGCATCATCGACGGTGCGACCAATCCGTACGACAGGCTCGTCAGGATTCAGGCGTATCTGCGGGACCCGAAGAGGTTCCCGTACGATCTCGGCGCCGCGCCCGGTCACTCCTACGGCGCCGTCTCCCGGATGCTCGCCGTCGACACCGACAGCGCCCAGTTCCGTCGCAGCTACGCCGAGCAGCACGCGGCCGCGTTCGCGCTGATGGCACGGATCGCGGGTTTCCCGTCCCGGGTCGCCGTCGGCTACCTGCTCGACCAACGTTCCTCGACCGGGCCCAATACGTTCCGGGTGACCACGCGTAACGCCCACACGTGGCCAGAGGTCAACCTCGCCGGTCTCGGGTGGGTGGCGTTCGAACCGACCGATGTCAGCAACCTGGTGACCAAGCTGCCACCGGCCGACCCGAATTCCTCCAATGGCGGGCCAGCAGTGAAGCCGCCGTCGTCGGCGGAGCCGGCGCCCCCGGTGATCCAGCCGGAGCTCTCCACCACCGGTACACCGGGCGGCGGGGGCGGCGGTGGTGCGGCCGGGACGGCGGCCTGGTTCGGCCTCGCCGTACTCCTCGGCATTGTGCTGGTTCTGTCACTGATCGTCGGCGAGAAGGCGCGAAGGCGGCGGCACCGGCAACGCTCCGGGCCACCCTCGGCTCGTATCGGCGGTGCCTGGCGCGAGGTGCGGGACCGGCTCTCCGAGTGCGGCCTGCCGAGATCACATGCCCTGACCACGCGGGACGTGGTGGGGCACACCCGTGACCTGCGCGCCGTGGGCGCAGCGGGGGAGCAGATGGAACAGCTCGTGCCGGTGGTCAACGCGGCCCTGTTCGCCGAAACCGAGCCTGGCGAGGCCGATGCCCGGCGCGCCTGGGAGCTCACCCGGCTCGCCTGCCGTGAACTCAACCGCGCGGGTGGGCTGCCCCGGCGGGCGCGGGCGATCGTCGATCCCCGGCCGCTGCTCCCGGGTGGCAGCAGATGATCATTTTTTGGTTCGGGCTTCCCGATGGTCTGACGTGAGGTGACGGAGATGCGACGGCGACGGCTCACGCGTCCGGTGCGGACGGCCCGTTGGGTGCCGGTGGCATTGGCCGGCGTTGTTGTGCTCGGTGCGTTGGTGGCTGCCGGTTGGTTGGGGGATGTTCCCGCGCGGTCGGTGGCGTTGGATGACGGGTCGGCGTGGTTGGTGTCGTCGGTGGGTCAGGCCGCGTTGGTGGATGGGTCGTCGGCGCAGGTGGTGGCGCAGGTGAAGGTCGGTGAGGGTGGCGCGGACCTGTCGTCGGCGCAGTCGGGTGCGGATGCGTATGTGGCGAATACCTCGGATGGGTCGGTGCGGCGGGTCGATGGTGCGACGTTCGCCGTGTCGTCTCCGGCCCGGTTCGCGAATGCGGGGCAGGCGTTGGCGGTGTATCCGGGGCGTCAGGCGGTGTATGCGGTCAGTGCGCAGTCGGGTCTGGTGACGACGGCTGATCCGCTCACGTTGCAGGTGCGGGCGCAGCAGTCGTTGGCGGCACGGGTGGCGCCCGGGGCGGCGCAGCTCGACGGTGCCGGCCGGTTGTGGCTGGTGGATGCCAACACCGGTGATCTGATCTGGCTGGACGGTGCGGGCCGGCATACCAGGCGGGGGGCTGTTGATCCGGCGCGGGCGACGCTGGTGCGCTCTGGTGACACGGTCGTCATTGTTGATGTTGTCGCGCGGACCGCGCGTCCGCTGCGTGCGGATGGCGGTACGGATACCGGTGGGTGTGTGGACACGCAGGCCGGTGACAGTACGGTCACGGTGGCCGGCTCGACGTCGGCTGATCGGGTGTATGCGGCGAGTGGTCGGCGTGGTGTGTTGTTGGTGTCGGATCTGTCGCGTGGGTCGTGTGACACGGCGGTGGATCTGCGTGCGGCCGGTCATGATCTGGGTGCGCCGCATGAGGCGGCCGGGCGGGTGTTCATCCCGGATTTCACCGCTGGTCAGGTGATTGTGGTGGATGTTGGCGCGCGGCGGCTGGTCGCGAGCGCCAAGGTGTTGCCGGAGCGGACCCGGTTCGAGTTGGTGTCGCAGGGCTCGTTCATGTTCTACAACGATCCCCACAGTGCGCAGGCGGGGGTGGTGCACCTGGACGGATCGGTTCGGCAGACTGAGAAGTACAACCCCAAGAATCCCGGTAACGGGGTATTCCAGGGGCCGGGTTCGGGGAATCCGACGCAGTCCTCGCCCACGCAGTCCTCGCCGACGCAGTCTCCGGTGACCTCGCCGCCGACCGGGCCGACAACGCCGCCGACCGGGCAGCCGCAACAGGCGAAGGGGGACGTGCAGATCCGGGTGTCGGCGACTCAGGTCGTTGTCAACCAGCCGGTGGAGTTGCGGGTGGTCGCGACGAACGGCGGCATCGTCGCCGCCGTGGCTTGGACGTTCGGAGATGATGCGCCGACCTCCGGCGTCCAGGTCAGCCATTCCTGGCCGAAGCCCGGTGTCTACACCGTCCGGGCGCAGACCCGGCTTGCCGACGGCCGTCAGGTAACTCCGACCGCCACGATCACCGTGACCGAATCGGTGATTCCGACCCAAACCCCATCCGTGGGGTCCGGGTCGGCCGGCACTGGTATCGAAAGCGGAGACGGCGGTGTAAAGGGCGGCGAAAGCGGTGTGCTCACAGCACTACTCGATGTGAGCCCGCCGAGTGGTCCGGCACCGTTGGACGTGACGGCGAATGCGTCGGGCTCGAGGGCGGGTTCGGCTCCGATCGTGAGTTACACCTTCGACTTCGGTGACCGGACCGCGCAGGTCGGTCCTCAGCCCGGGGCCACGGCAACCCATCGCTATACCCAAGCCGGGTCCTACACCGTGAGCCTCACGGTGACAGACCGCAATGGCGGAACGGCCACGCGCAGTGCTTCGGTCGCCGCTGGTGCGGTGGAAGCCGGGCCGACCGCCAGGCTTTCGGCCGCCCACACCCCCGGGGGCGGGGCACTGGACGTGACGGCGGACGCCTCGGGCTCGAGGGCGGGTTCGGCGCCGATCATGAGTTACACCTTCGACTTCGGCGACCGCACTGCGCAGGTCGGTCCGCAGGCTGGGGCCACGGCTACGCACCGCTACTCCGCTGCGGGCACGTACAGCCCGACTGTCACGGTGACGGACTCGGCGGGCCGGACGGACACGTACACCACTCAGGTCACCGCGCAGCAGTTCACGCTGGCGGTATCGGTCAGCGGGAATGGCAGCGGCAAGGTGACCGGCCCCGACGAGCTGTTCTGCCCGGATGTGTGCCAGGCGCACCTCAACCCCGGCACCCAGGCGACCCTGTCGGCTGCGGCCGTATCGGGCTCGACATTCGGCGGATGGTCGGGTGACTGCACCGGGACCGGGACGACGTGCACCGTCACCATGGATAAGGCGCGTAACGTCACCGCCCGCTTCGACACGACCGGGCCGAGTACCTATCCGCTCACCGTGACGGCAAACGGCAACGGTCGGGTCGATGTCAGCGGTTTCGTCAGCGGATCGTTGGGGAGCTGCAGCGCGACCTGCACCGTCAACGCGAGAGCCGGTGAGGATGTGACGCTGACCGCCTGGCCGGCATCGGGCTGGAATATCAGCGGATGGTCGGCGAGTGGCTGCGCGGGGTCGTCGTGCACCGTCACCATGAATCAGGCGCGGAATGTCACGGTGACCTTCGCTCAGCAGGACCAGCCGCCGACGGCGGCGCTCACCGCGACGAGAGTCGTCCCGAACGACCCGTACGACGGTCGGTTCATTCTTGATGCGTCCGGATCTTCAGACACCGACGCGACGCCGATCCGGGATTACACTTTCGATTTCGGCGACGGCAGCCAACCCGTGAAACAGACTGGTCCACGACTACAGCACGGATGGGGGCCCGGAAACCATCCAGGGACCACCTACAACCCCAAGGTGTATGTCACCGACACGGCCGGGAAGACCAGCATGGCGCAGACGTCTGTATATGTGAAATGTTGTTGACCGCGCCGCTGGATAAGGGAATGCGGTGACGACGATGGGGCGATCGGGACGTCACGGTCGCGCGGGGGCGCTCCGCAGCAGCCGGGTGCGGGCGGCCCGCTGGGTGCCGGCGGCGTTGGCTGGCGTCGTCATTGTGGGCGCCTTGGTGGCTGCCGGCTGGTTGGGGAATGTTCCGGCGCGGTCGGTGGCGTTGGATGACGGGTCGGCGTGGCTGGTGTCCTCGGTTGGTCAGGCGGCGTTGGTGGATGGGTCGTCCGCGCAGGTGGTGGCCCAGGTCACGGTGCCTTCGTCGGGGTCGGGGGCGGTGGCCGCGACCCAGTCGGGGGCCGACGCCTACGTGTCGAACACGGCGGACGGGAGCGTGCGGCGGGTTGACGGTGCCACGTTCGCGGTGTCGGGCGGGGTCCGGTTCGCCAGTCCGGGTGAGCCGCTCGCCGTCTATGCCGGGCGGCAGGCGCTGTTCGCGATCGGGGAGCGGACCGGTTCGGTGAGCACGGCCGATCCGCGGACGTTGCGGAAGCTGCGGGACGATCAGTCGCTGGCGGCGCGGATACCGGCGGGCGGTGCGCTGGTCGATGGTGCAGGCCGGCTGTGGGTGGTCGACGGTGACACCGGGAAGATCGTCCGGCTGGACGCCGCCGGCCGCCATGATGTGTCGGGGTCGGTTGATCCGGCTCGTTCCACTTTGGTGCCGATCGGTGATCGGGTGGCGGTGGTTGACCTCGGAGCGCGGACGGTTCGCACGCTCGGCGACGGCGGCGTTTCCGCTCCGGTGGCGTGCGTGGATGCCCGGGCGGGGGACAACACGGTTCGGGTGGCCGGGTCGGCCACAGGCGACCATGTGTATGCGGTGTCGGGCCAGCGGGGCGTGCTGCTGGTGTCGAATCTGTCGCAGAACTCCTGCGAGAATACCGTTATCGACCTGAAAATGGCGGGTAATGAATTGGGGGCGCCGCGGGAGGCGGCCGGGAAGGTGTTCGTCCCGAATCTGACCACGGGTCAGGTGAGCGTGGTCGACATCGCCAGCCGGAGTGTGGTCACCAAGAAGGTGTTGGATCCGCCGGCGCGGTTCGAACTGGTGCCGCAGGGCTCGTTCGTATTCTACAACGATCCGGCGACCGCCAGAGCGGGAGTCATCCGGCTGGACGGGTCGGTTCGGGAGATCCGCAAGTACGATCCGAAGAATCCGGGCGTAGGTGTGGTTCCCAGCGCCGGTTCGGGGAACCAGACGGCACCCACGCCCATCCAGCCGCCTGTTACGCCATGGCCGACGGCCTCGCCGACCCCACGGCTGACTGCGTCGCCGACTGGTCAGCCGCCCAAGGGGGATGTGCAGATCCAGCTGTCGGCGACCGAGGTTACGGTCAATCAGCCGGTGGCGCTGCGGGTGGTCGCGACGAACGGCGGCATCGTCGCTTCCGTGACATGGACGTTCGGCGATGATGCGCCGGCCTTCGGCGTTCAGGTCAGTCATTCCTGGCCGAAGCCTGGCATCTACACCGTGCAGGCGTTGACCCGGCTCGCCGACGGCCGCCAGGCCACCCCCACCGCCACGATCACCGTGGTCGCCGACACGCAACCGGTGGTCCCACCGACGCCACATCCCACGGACAGTCCCGACCACCCGACCGCCACCCCGACCCGTACCGCTACCCCCACTCCGACGCCCACCCCGACGGCGGACCAGTTCACACTGTCGTTGACGATTCTCGGTACAGGCACCGTCACGGGTCTGGCCAGCGGGCCCTGCACGAGCCTGTGCCAGGCAACGTTTCCAGCCGGGCAGCAGGTGACGCTGACGGCGAACCCCGGCAGTGGCAACCGTTTCGACAACTGGTCGGGCGCCCCGGGTTGTGCGACAGCTGCGACGTGCACCGTGACAATGGACAAATTCCACGATGTCACCGCGCAGTTCAGCCAGATTCAGACGTTCCAGCTGACGGTTTCCAACCCGGGCGCGGGTGGCAGCGTGACCGGGAACGGAGGAATCGACTGTCCGCCGGGCGGTGGGGTGCGCACCTGTACAGCGCTCTATACCGCCGGCACGCGGGTGACGCTGAGCGCTACGCCGGCGTCAGGTCAGACGTTCAGCGGATGGTCGGGCGACTGCACGGGGACCGGTACCTGCACCGTCACCATGGATAAGGCGCATAACGTAACGGCAACCTTCACGGCGCAGAACCGCCCGGTTCACAGCTCGGGCACCATCGATCTACCATCGCTTTCCAATATGGATCTTGATGCTGGGGCGGTCGCACCGTGCTGTGGCAGCGCGGGCGCCGACGCCTGGCTCCACGGAGTCGGGACCAACCTGTGGGGCCTGGCGCCCATGGGCTCAGCCGGGCTTGCTGTCATGCCATCCGGTAGCAGTGCGCTCACTTATGCTGATTGTGCGGGTGCGGCGCTGTCGGGTGCGGAGATAACGACGGACAACCTCCCGGCGGGGACGAGGCTCTGTGCACGGACCCAGGACGGCCGCTTCTCGGCCCTCCGCGTCGTCAAAGCTCCTGATGCGAATTCGAATATACTCACGATCAGCTACACGACGTGGGAATAGCCTGATCCAGACCGTGCGGCTGACACGTAGGTGATTCCCTGGGGCCACGACTAACAGGAGGGCCGGATGCCGGAGACGTCGGCACGGTCGCAGAGCCCTTCGGAACGCCATGAGCCGGCGCGTCCGGTCGTTGCCCGCAACCCTGGCCACGGTTCAGCTGAGCGTGCCGAGCTCGGCACGCTGCAACGCACAGCCGGTAATCGCGCGACGGCCGCCCTTCTCCGAGGTGGGATCAACGGTGCTACGGCGTCAACCTTGGAGCCGCTTGTGACAGCGCCGCTCGGTCCGACCCTCCAAAGGGCGCCAATCGTCCAGCGGTCGTGGATCGGGGACCGGATCGGCTGGGTGCGAAACGGCACGCGCGACGGGAACTGGGAAACGGAGGATCCGCCCGGGGCTTACCATGTGTTGAACGGCCTGTCGATGGACGACATGGTCCGGGTGCTGCGGGCACTGACGTCGGCCGAGCGGGCGAAGCTGGCCGCCAACCTTGAGGAAAACGGTGGTCGTTCCGACCGTTCTCGGATCCACCTCGCGATCACCAACGCCTCGACCTCAACGGCCGACCCGGCATTCCGGGAGCTCAGCGAAAACCTGCACTGGGCGATCCGCAGCGGCAACTTCACCAGCCCGCCGAACGGCGCGTTCAACATTCTTGCGGCGGCGACCGCGGCCCAGCAGTCCCGTCTGGCCGCGGCACTGAACCGCGACGCTCTTGATGCTCTGATCGACCGCCGGGACGAGGCGACGGCCGTTCCCGGTGCGCCGGGTGCGCTGACGGTCATCGAACGCAGACGTGGAACCCTGGGGTCGACAAGCCGTGAACAACACCTGATCGACCTCGTCGACGGCAGGGACTGGGCCAGGTTCTTCGGCGAGTTCAATGGAATGCAGGAGTTCGACCAGCTGCGATTCCTGCGTGGTCATTCGGGCGCTATCCCTCCGATCCGTGACAACATCCGGAGGGCGGACGGCATCGGCGATCCCGTCCGGATTCTCTACCTGCTGGAAAGGGCTACCACGCCCGCGTCGCGAACCCTGTATGTCGACGCGACGGTCAACAGGTACTCCTGGCAGCCCAAATACCGGGTAGCTCATCCGGCGGACTTCTCGAACATCATCCGGTTCAGTGATCTGGCGGACGTCGAGCTGGATATCAGCACGATCGGTGACAACCAGATGGGCGAGGAGGAGGCCGACAGGCAGTTCCGCGAGGCGAAGCCGGGGCCGGGCGGCTTTCTGTGGCCCGAGGTCCGCAACCGCAGCACGCTACCGGTCCTGTGGCAGGTCAAGCAGCTGGTCCGGGAACAGCAGTGGACGCTGCTGGGGGACGAGGTCCTGCAGCAGGGAATCTTCGTCGTCCAGTACCTGATGGATGTCGCGCTCCCCGTCGCGCACACTTCGGCGATCCAGTCGCTCGGGGCACTGCGGGGGGCATCGCTCAGCGGTCGCTGGATGAAGGGTTCGCAGGTTGTCCGAGGTAAGGCTGCGGGTGGGACAGTGCCGCCCGCGCCGCCGACCGCTCCCAGGACTCCCACGATCTGGGGCCAGGGCAACGTAACCCAGGGCAGGGGCGCAGAAGCCGCCTTGGAGTCCGTTACGCCTGGTACTCATTTCTACGGCAACTTCGACCGGTTCGACCGCGCCGTCTATTCATCCGGTGGGCCGAGCGCGCCCGCCCTGGAGGCCGGTCAGCTCAAGTCGATCGACACGGCGGCAAAGTCGTACCAGGGTGCGAGGTTGGCCAGACTCATCGAGGATGAGGCGGGCATCATCGCCGGGGTTGGCGAGAGTACCTGGGAAAAAGGAGGCCACACCATGACCATCGGACCACAGACCCGGCGGGTAGTGGACGTTGCGATCCCGGACACCCCCTTGACAGCGGCGCAGGAAGCGGCAATCGCCGAGGCGGTGGCTGGTTCGGCGAGCATGGGGGTCGAGGTACGCATTTATCGAGTCCCCTGACCTCGCTGACGCGGATTTCCACGCCGCTGCCACGCCGGCATCACGTCTTCCCCCGCGACCACCCTCGCACATCGAGTTTGCGTCGCGCATCCCTGAAGGATGGGGCCGGTCACGACGGTGCGCGGATTGTTTCCACTGCTTCTGGGCATGCAGGAGTTGGCAGGGGCGGGGGCCGACGGGGCTGTCCGCAGTCGGGCGCTGGACCTGCTCACATCGATGGATGACGACCCGACAGGTCTCGATGCGTTGCTCGCTGGGATCGACCCCGGCGACGATACAGAGTTCGCGCGGTTACTGGAGCGGGCGAGGACCGAACTGGAATACTAAGAGCGACCGGCGCGCCATCTGTAGCAGGCGCCGTACTGACACCATTCCATTCCAGCTCGGGTACCGGCCGGGGATCAGGCAAGATCACGGCTGTTGATTAAATGACTACAGATGCTTGCCCGAACAGGCACCGACCGATCTGAACGCTGTGATCGACGCGGGTTTGTTGTTGTGTACGCTTTTCGGCTCGCTGGGCGTACACAGCAACAAACTAACGCCGATCATGCAATGGTAGGCGCATGGTCGCCGTTCGGCGGAGCTGCGCCAGGCTTCAGCGGGTCACCCATGGTAATTTAATCGGCGATCAGTCTTCGCCGTCTGTCGCGGTGAGCAGGCCTTCGTAGGTGCGGCAGCGTGGCGGGTGGGCGGCGAGCCGATTCTCGCTGAGCCGGCGTGGCTGATTGGTTGCGCTACGAGGCGGGAAGGTGCATAGTGACCCAGGAACGGAGTCGCTGCACGATCATCGGATGGGTCTCGAGTGTTTCGATGCGGTCGCGGAGAATTTCCGGATCGACGAGTCGTTCGTGAACCAGGGCGTCGGCGAACGCGAAGTCCTTCGTTCGTCCGGCTACCAGCTTGGACACCACGCAGTCATGGGGGTCCAGGCAGTGTCCTCGTCCCGGTGCTGTATTCGGCGTTTCCACGATGATTATGCGTTCACGCCATCCTTCGGGCAGTACGGCTGTCGAGACGCTGACGCCCTGGGCGTAGTAGCCGAATGTTTCATGAAAGGGTGAAAGTTCGCCGATCGCACCGTCGACCAGATCCGCCTTCGCCTCGTCGACATCGTCGACATCGTCGAAGAAGGCGATGTCGACCTCGATCGAGGCTGTCGCTTCTTCCGGCAGTCAGTCCTCGGGAATGGCCCCGAGAACCGACTGGCTGCCGATGACGAGAATCTCGGGATCAGCGGCGATGCTTGACGCCGCCCTGAGTACGTGCTCGAGTTGTTCGCGTCTCACGCGGTGCGCTCGCGGTGCCACCAGGAACGGAATGCGGCCAGGGCCGCCTGTCGCTCCTGCTCGGACAGCACACCGGCGAACGGCGAGTTCTGCCGAAGCTCGACAGCCTGTGGCGACCGCGACACCAGTACGTCGAAGACGGCCTCGGTCCCCGCGTCCAGCGCTGCCTGCCACTGGCCGAGCCAGCGTGCCGCCATGCCGGTCGGATGCACCCGCTGCAGTTTTTCCAGGTTCGCTCGTGCCTTGTTCAAGGTCCCGTCGGGGTCGAGCGCCAATCGGCCCGCCACTGCACGGTGCAACCACAACCCGCGTGCCTCGTCACGGGTCAGCGTGCCGCCGGCGAAGGCCTCGACGTCGGCACGGCGAAGTCGCCGATGGCTGCCCACCGTCTCGAACGGCATCATCCCGCGCCGGCATAGATCAACCACGTGTTGACGGGACGTGCCCAACAGCATCGCGGCCTGCCCAGTGGTCAGCCACGCCTGTCCGGCCGTCATCACGCTCACAGCAACAATGATCTCTTCTATCCCCAAAAAACACAAACTGGGCGCGGCGGTCACGGCCCAGAGCGGCAGGATTTTCGACCCGTCCGCATCATGATCGGCGTACGTTTGTTGGAAGGTACGCTTTTCGGCCCGCTGGGCGTACACAGCAACAAACAAACGCCGATCATGCAATGGCGTCAATCATAAAATGGCGGTGATCGTGTAATGGTAGGCGTTCGGGGTAGGCGTTCAACGTGCTCTCAGGAGCATGTTCCACAGGGTCAGGCCAGGGCCGAAGGCCATCGCCACCACGGGGTCCCCGGGGCGCAGCTGTGCGTTCCGCCGAAGCTGCTGGAGAACCAGCGGCACCGTCGCCGACGAACAGTTGCCGTGGGTGTCGAGGATCTCGTGGCTCGCGGCGGTCTGGTCGGCGCGTAATCCGAGTTTCTCCGCCACCACGTTCACGATGCGCGGTCCGCCGGGGTGTATCGCCCATCCGGCGACGTCGTCGACGTCAAGTCCGTGCCGGCCCAGAAGCGCCCTGGTCGCCTTCTCGACATGCAGTGCCAGTACGTCGGGCACCTTTGCCGACAGGCCCATCCGGAAGCCGTGGTCGGTGACCGTCCAGGTCATCAGGGACGCCGATGACGGGTCGGTGACGGACTCGGTGTCGATGACCTCCAGGCCTCCGTTGACATCCCCTCCGCTGACATCCGGTTCCAGGACCACGGCGCAGGCCGCGTCCCCGAACAGCGCGTGCGCGACGATCTGCTCGACATCGCGTTCAGCCCCGGGACCGAACGGCTGTACGTGCAGCGACGGCAGCTCGACGCACAGGACCACCGCGGGTCGTCCCCGC
>NZ_CAUVXI010000115.1:0-9195 GCF_963555845.1 Protofrankia sp. Cas8
GCGTCACCTCGAACTCGACGCGCTGGTTCTCTTCCAGGCTGCGGTAGCCTGCGCTGTCGATGGCGGAGTAGTGGACGAACACGTCGGGACCGCCGCCGTCCTGGGCGATAAACCCGAATCCCTTCTCGCCGTTGAACCACTTCACGGTGCCCTGAGCCATGTGTCGTCTCCTTCGTGGGGCTGGACCAAGCCCGCCCACTGCGAATACCAGGTTGCCGCGGTGGGACCGTCCCACTACCGGAAAAGACCGGAGAAACGAAAAACGCCCGCTGTCAGACTCCGGGGCGTTTGAGCGTTCGAGGAAGCTCCAACTGCAACACAGCCAACGTACCAGGCTTCACGAGGATGCGCGGGGTGAGGGTGCGCAACAGGTGAACTCCCCGACAGGCGGTGCGGATCATGAGCATGATCAATTAACTGGACGGCTCAGGATGTTCGAGGCGGGAGCAGTTTGGCTGATTGATCCGCTGTTGCGATCAGCTGTCCGTTTTCGTCGAATATCCTGGCGCTGATCTGGGCTACGCCGCCGATCACGGCCTCGACCTGGGCGTCCACCAGCATCCAGTCCGTCTGGGCCAAGCGCCCGACCCGCAGACTGTTGTCCAGACTGAGGGTGTAGACGGGCCGGCCCACCGCATCGATGACAGCGGCCGGCGCCAGATCCGCGAGGATCGCGACCGACGCCGTCGAGGTCACCATGGGCTGATTCAGCCGGGCCCACAGGATGGCGCGGCCCGAACCCGGGCTGCCATCGAGCGTTGACCGTGGCGGGCGGGCCCAACGCTGCTCGATCCGGGCGAGCATGCCCCCCGCCTCGGCCACGCTGCGGCCGCTGCTGGTGTAGGTCCGCGGCGGGCAGTCCGGCGGGCCTGGCACGTCATCCGGTGGACCGGCGAACTGCACACCGCCGTCCACTGTCGGGCCGCCATCCGTCGGGCCGCCGAAGGTGCCCGTGGCCAGCAGGGCGAGCCGGCCGTTGATCATGCCGCGTACCGCGACCTGGGACAGGTTCCGCCCGTGCTGGCCTACCTCGAGCTGAAGATTGAGACACGCCCCGGCCTGGATGGGAGAGACGTACTGGACGGTCGCCCACACACAGCCCCGATCGAGGATGCTCTCGGTGACCGCGATCGCCGCGGCTAGCCCACAACCGCCCCACAACGTCCTGCCGGAGTTGAGCAGGTGCGGGCCGACCACGAGGCTGCCGCCGCCGGCCTCGGCATCGACGCTCAGCCCGAGAAACCCGAGAAGCCCGCGCAGGTCATGCGTGGTGCCTCCGGCGGTCCCTCCGGCGGTCCGGTCGGCGCCGTCCACATCCATCCCGAACCCGGTGCTCATGTCCCCATGCTCGCAGGTTGCCCCCTACGGCCGCCCTGTGTGCGATGGGCGCCGGGCGACTATCGCGGCGAATGTCCGGCGACGATGCGCACCAGCGCGGGCGGTGTTCCCAGCATGCCCGGCCGGGTCGGCGGGGCGCCGGGCGCATGCGGTGGTACCCGCACCCGCAGAGCCGCCGGCAGGCAGCGGAACTCCAGCGGAGGGTCCAGTTGCATGGCCTCGCCGTCAATGCCGATGTTCACCGGACCGGTGGAATCCACCCGCAGCGTCGGGGTCGTCCACCGGTGGAATCCCCGGAAGCGTTCCAGCGCTCCGGCTGACTCGAGCGCCATCAGGGCCGGCACGTCGTGGGCACGGTCGACGAGCACGGTGACGACCCCGAGTTCCCCGCCATCGAGCTTCGGCCGGGTGCCCAGCCCACCGAGACTGCGCAACTGGTAGGCGTTGTTCGACACGAGCAGGACGTCCGCCGTCGGTGTGAGTTCACCGTCCGGGCCGGTGAAGCGCAGATCCGGTGGGGTGGCCCGCGGGCCCAGCAGATCCGGAAGCATCTCGGTCGCCGTGCCGATCTTGGAGTTGCGGTAGTCGTCGGACTGCACGATCTCGGCATAAATGCCCAGCGAGGCGTTGTTGACGAACACCCGACCATCGACCTCACCGAGATCGATTCGTCGTTCCACGGCGGTGATGAAGCCCTCCAGCGCCCCGGCGACGTCGCTGCGATCAAGGCCGAGGTCGGCGGCGAAGTGGTTTCGGGTGCCGGCCGGGATGCAGACGAATGCGATATCGTGCCTGCGGGCGACATCGGCGACAAGGGCCTGCGATCCGTCGCCGCCGGCCATTCCGATCACGTCTGCTCCGCCTGCGACGGCGTCTTCGGCGAGCGCGCGTAGGTCGTCGCCCGGTGTGAGCGTGATGGTCGCGATGCCGTGCTGCCGCGCCTCGTCGACCAGGTGGTGACGTTCGGCGGCACCCCCGCCCGAGCGCGGGTTCACGATGAGGACGCCATGGCGGGCAGGTCCCACAGCGACCCCGGACGGGCGGTGACGCCCGAACGCGGTCCGGGTCGCAGCTCCGGATGCGGCGATCAGAATGATGACGATGATCGCGGTGGTGATGCCGGCGACGTCAAGGGCCAGGACCAGCACGACGAGCGCGACAGCCGCGACAGCGGTCCCCAGGAGGCGGCGCAGGCCGCGGTTGACCAGCGCACTCCCGACGGCGAGTCCGGTGATCACGAATGCCGGGATGACGATCAGCAGCGTGCCTGGATCGTCCACCAGGCTCCAGATCCCGACGACCATGGCGGCCGCGAAGCACAGCAACGCCGCTGTCGCCGCGGCTCGCCGTGACAACGAGGGCCGGGCGACCTCCGAATGCTCATGGGCCATGCCACTCCGTTGCGACTGGTGTCCGTTGTGACTGGCGTCCGTTGTGACTGGTGGCCGCTGTCAGAACGCCGGCCGGGTGAACTGTTCCTTACCCCGTGGTGTGACCGTTACCACTGCGAAGGCGTGGCATGGCCGGTGACCCGGCTGCGGCCGGTCATGGGCCGCAGCCGGTGGATGGACGACTGGTGCGAGACTTCTGCCTTATGGTGAAAAGACCCCGGACCCGTGCGAGCCGGTTCATCGCGATCGGAGCCGGGCTGGTGGTCCTCGGCGCCGGTGCTGGCGCATGCAGTTCCGGTGGTGCCGCGCCGGCAGCTGACGCAACGCCGACGAAGATCCAGGCTCCGCTCGGCGCGGAGGCGGGTATCAGGGCGCAGACCGGCAGTGACCAGGGCTCATCCCCCCGCCCGTCGCCCGTGCCCGGCGGCCAGCTGACTCCCGCACCCGGGTCACCGCCGGTGTGTGGCGAGTCCGAGCTACGGCTTGATGCCGGTCCGATGACGGGCGCCGCGTCCGCTGAACGTCAGGGGTTCGTCGTTGTCCTCACCGACATCGCAGACCGGCCGTGTTCGTTGATCGGCTATCCGTCCGTGGTCGCGTTGAACAGCGAAGGCCGCCAGGAGCGGTCCGCCGCCCGGTCCGAAGGCGGCAGCCTGTTCAGGGTGGGCCCACCGGGAACAGTTGTCCTTCAGCCACAGCACAGCGCGTCGTTCGGGGTCGAATGGACAGCCGTTCGTTCCGCGGGCACATCCGATGCCAAGGACGCATGCTTGCCGTACGCGAGTTTTGTGATCATCCCGCCGAACCAGGGTGGCGGTCGGCACGTTGATCGCCAGGTAGCCATCTGTGACGCATTCCAGGCGCATCCCGTGGTCGCCGGAACCACGGGAACACGGTCGCACTGACCGACAGTTACGACCGACGACCGACGACCGACGACCGACCACTACCCACTACCCACTACCCACTACCTACGACGATGCCCGGAAACCCGCGATGCCACGCAGACGTGGGACGGCACCCATCCGTTGGGGATTCCACCCCAGCTCCGAATACATGTCATTGTCCTGCCATCGGGCCAGCGCCTCCCGGTCCAGGGCGGCGAGCGACTCCGGCAGGGCGTCCAGATGGTGCCACTGAAGGCGGCCCACTCGCTGGTCCCGGCCTGGCGCTGGCATGCCGCGCCAGTGGGTCAACCGGAAGAACAACCCCACCCGTTCACCGGTATCGCCGTAATGGTGATGCGCCACGTGCGCGAGCCACACATGCGCTGCCATCGCCATCACCGACACCGTGTCGTCGGCGATTCGAAGCACGGCCTCTATCGCCGGTTCATGCCCGTGTAACTCGCCCCATGGAAGCCGCCACGGTGAATCCGGCTCGCCGGAACAGCCCAGCAGAACCGACCCGTCCGCGCGCCACATCAGCACATGGACATCGATCGGCAACTGAGTCACACGGTCGCTATCCGCACGGTCGATATCCGTGCGGCCGGCATTCGCACGCTCGGTATCTGCGCCGTTGGCGTTGTTGCCTATCACCACAGCCCCCCTCCGGGGGTGTCGCCAGCAGTGGGGTGGATGCGCGGATGAGCCTGCGCTGTACTCCAAGGGGATCGCATTGCGACCCCCTTGGCCCCCCGCGCCCGGCCGGTTACACCGTTGGCACCGTCGGAAACCGGCCCGTTAGCCGGGCCGGCAAGCGCCCGCCGGTCAGCCGCGTTCCAGATGACGGTGAGCTGTTCCGTGGCATCGACGACCGATAACCACATCTGCGCGCCCATCATGTGTCTGACCACCAAGTTTGCGAACCAATCCATACGACGCACCCCTGCAATCACGCCGCCGGAACTTCGACAACGAGTAGTCGTTATCTGACCATCCGCTGTCTGGCTGAAGCCCCGCCTCGCCGACGGTTCCCCCCTGCGAGCCGTCGCCATCGCGAAGTAGGTGAGGCGGACGCCGTGGGTTATCATCACGGCCTCCCGGGATCCCCACTTTCGCGGCGTGAGTGAGGGTGCTTGCACATCATGGCGCTCGTAGTGTGCAAATGCAAGGTCCGGGTGCACGTGCATGTGGCGTGGGCGTCTGTGGGGCGATGGAAGATCGGATGGCATACTCTTGCCCTGACCGATGTTGAGGGGGACTGATCGTGACGACCGCTGAGTCCGGAGGTGGTCCGACTGTGCGTCGGATCCTCCTTGGTTCCCAGCTCCGCCGGCTACGTGAGGACCGGGGCATCAGCCGCGAGGATGCGGGATACAGCATCCGGGCGTCTGAATCGAAGATCAGCCGCCTGGAGTTGGGACGGGTCAGCTTCAAGGAACGCGACGTGGCTGATCTGTTGACCTTCTATGGTGTCACCGACGAGGCTGAACGGGCGCCGTTGTTATCGCTGGTCCGTGAGGCCAACCAACCTGGGTGGTGGCACAGCTACACCGATGTCCTACCAGGTTGGTTCCAGTCCTACATCGGGCTGGAGGAGGCCGCGGCTCTGATCCGCACCTACGAGGTCCAGTTCATTCCGGGCCTGCTCCAGACCGAGGACTACGCCCGCGCCATTATTACTCAGGGTTATAAGGGGATGCCGGCCAAGGCCGTCGAGCGTCGGATCAGTGTACGGATGAATCGACAGAGACTGCTGATGCGGCCAGATCATCCTCGGTTATGGGTCGTCGTGGATGAGGCCGCACTACGGCGGCCGATAGGTGGGCCCAAGGTGATGCGTGCTCAGCTCGAGTACCTCACGACGCTCACGGAGCGGCCGAACCTCACTTTTCAGATCATGCCGTTCCTCTTCGGCGTTCATGCCGCTGAAGGCGGCGCGTTCAGTATCCTGCGCTTTCCCGAAGAGGATATGTCGGATGTCGTTTACCTGGAGCAGCTCGGCGGTGCCGTCTATCTGGACAAGCGCGAGGACGTCGACCGTTACCTGGAGGCCATGAACCGCCTCTGTCTCGACAGCTTGCCTCCGGCCAGCACCGCTGAGGTCCTCAGCCGGATCCTCAGCCAGACCTGAGGCACGGTGGGCAGCACGACCGTGCGGTTCTTCGCGCCCCGGGAGGCGCGAAGCGCCCTGGCTGCCTCGGGTTCATCCGAGGTTTCTACTGGAACAGGTTGTCAAAGTCACCGTCCTTGGCCCCGAGGATGAGCGCCTCTATCTCGGCGCGGGTGTAGATCAGTGCGGGACCTTCCGGATGCCTGGAGTTGCGGACCGCGACGGAGTCCGCTGACAGTCGGGCCATCTCCACGCAGTTTCCCTGCGAGTTGCTCCGCCGGCTCTTCTGCCAGGTGACCTGCGGCAGAGCGGTCGCGGACATTCCGTTGTAGATCTCGTGCACGGTGGTCTCCCTCGATTTTACGAGCCGTCGGCGACACGAGAAGGTCATAATTGTGTCGCCATTGGCTTTTTGTGTTGTTTTGCCATTTTGGTGATAAATAAAGGTCATAATTGTGTTTTCACGGACGGACGGGGCTTGCGAGTCCGTGCCTGCCGTGCCGTGCCGTGCCTGCCGCGCCGTGTTCCCGTGCGGCTCGCCGCACCCGCGCTCGCACCCGCGCGGACTCGAGTCCCGTCCCGTCTCCGGGCGCATGAACGGACCGACGGCAGAGCCCACCCCCTCCCGCTTCGCAGGAGCCTTAGGCCGTGCAAATGCACGTACTTCGTGCGCAGGATATAGCACGGGCATCCGCACGTGCATCGGAACCGTACGAATTACTTTAGGCAGTAAAATAATGACGAACTGTATTCAATGATTGCGAAAGGCCTACATGATGATACGCAGTGAAGTTATTTGATAACTACAGGGATCGGATCCGTTGCCCGTCTGCTCGGGCAGCGCCTGGCGGTAGGCGCGGCCGGCCACGCCAGAACGCCGCGGCCTCGTCGACCATCGAGATGATCGTCGGCCCGGTCCGGCCGCGCGGTGGTCCGGCCGCGCGGTGGTCCGGCCGCGCGGGTGACCCACCCGTGGACGCTGCGTCACCTGGTTCGGGCGAAGCCGTATGAACAGCGGGACCATACGGTGGCCATGGAACGCCTGGCGGACCGTTCAGCGCAGGTGCGCCCGATATCGAGGGGCCCGTGAAGGGACGTCGTGGTGAGTAGTGCGCTGCCACTGGCGCTCGCCGCCGGCATTTATCCGCTGGGACTGGCCATTGTTCTGCGCTATCTCGGCGAACCAGCCTCGATGCGGCATGCGTACGCCTACCTTGCCGGCACCGCGACCGTCACCTTCGTAGCGGGTGCGGCGATCCTGCTCACCCTGCGCGGCTCCGGGTTGACCGAGCGGAAGCATCCCACGCCGAGCGGCGGCATTCAGGTGTTCCTCGGGGTGGGACTGCTGGTCGTGGCGGTCTTTCTGGCCCGACGGCGAAAGCCGGCCGCTGCGGACGGGTCTGACGTTGCGGACGGGCCAGACGCGGCTGGTGCGTCCAGCCCGTCGGACAAGCCTGCTGGGCCGGATCAGGCTGACAAGCCCGATGGGGCGAATGCTGGACCCGGGCGTCATCCGGGACTCGGTCGTGTGTATCTGTTGGGGGTGGTCACATATCTGCCGTCCCTGCTCTATGTCAGCGCGATCAGAGACCTCGCGAACACCGACATGAGCGATTCGGCCACCGCGCTGCTCCTGGTGCTGTGCGGTGTGTTGGTGCTCCAGATGGTGGAATTGCCGATAATATTGCGACTGACCGCGCCGCGACACACCGGGGCGATTCTCGCCGCGTACAACGGGTGGATGCACCGACACGGGCGGGATCTGGTCGTCCTGCTTGCCGCCGCTGGTGGCGTGTACGTCCTCATCAGCGGGGTCACGACCCTGGTGGACTGAGTCGGAGGTTCAATGGCATGGAATAGGTGGAACGGCATATTTCCACCAGGCTGCAGACCACTCGCCGTAGGTTTTTCCAGTCGCGGGCGACACTGCGGCAATGGCCAGCGCCACAGCCCCCGTCACCGCCGTCACCAGCTATCGGACGATTCTCATGACGTCTCGTTTACGGCCAGGCCCGATATTCCGGGCCAAGCGGCAGGAGGCATCCTCGTGACATCTCCTCCCGGCGTCGGGTCGGTTGGGAATACCGGCCAGTCAACACCGCAGCAACATCCCGGTCAATGACCCGAGTTGCTTTCGCGTATGAGAACGAATCCGTCGCGGGATGGTATTTCCCACGGATTGGTGCGGCGGGCGTGTCAACCCGAAATAGAAGAACGGAGGGTGTGTCGGAGAACGAGGGTTACGTGCCGGTGGTCTCCGTCGCGCTGTTCTTCGGGAGTTCAGGCCGAAGGAGACGCGCCGGACGTGCTGCCCACCGTCCGATATCGGGTGCCGGTGCCGGTGCCTCGGCGTCGCATGTC
Organism: Protofrankia sp. Cas8; assembly: GCF_963555845.1. Lineage (NCBI taxonomy): Bacteria > Bacillati > Actinomycetota > Actinomycetes > Frankiales > Frankiaceae > Protofrankia > Protofrankia sp. Cas8. The sequence continues at coordinate 8,088 of NZ_CAUVXI010000115.1, forward strand.
ACCAGCGGCAGGTCCGCGCCCCGGTTGGCGGCGAGGCGCAGAAGTTCAGGCAGCAGTGTGGCGAGTACCGAGGCGTCGTCGTCGGCCTCATGGGCCCGACGTTGGGGAACGCCCCAGTGGGCCGCGAGGGTCGCCAGTTTCAGGTCGGGCAGTTCGAGGTTGAGCTGGCGCGCGAGAACCCGCGTGCACAGTCGCCGATCGATCGGTAGGCGCAGGTCGAGCCGCTGCGCCTCGGCTGAGATCATCTGCCAGTCGAACGTCGCGTTGTGGGCGACGAACACCCGCCCGGCAAGCATGGACACCAATGGATCGACGATCTGGTCGAACGTCGGGCTGCCGGCGAGTCGTTCGCGGGTGAGTCCGTGAATTTGGACCGGTCCGGGGTCGCAACCCGGATCGAGCAGGGTCGACCAGCTGCCTTCGACGGTGCCGTCCGTGGCAACGTGGACAACGGCGACCGACAGCACTCGGTGTACACGCGGTGACAAGCCCGAGGTTTCGACGTCCACCACGGCGTAGCGGTGCGGAAACACGGCGGCGAACTCACGGCCCGGGACCACGATGGTTGTCACAGAACGGATCTTGCCGGACCGCTGCGCCGGGACCGCACCCATATGCACATGAGAGAGACAATTCTTACACTGTGGATGGCGGTCGGCAGGTCGGCAGGTCGGCAGGTCGGCAGGTCGGCAGGTCGGCAGGTCGGGTTCGGTACATCCATAGGTGGCGGCGGTACCCGCCCGGTGGTCGAGTCCATTTTGGATCTTTCGGTCAGGCTGCTTCCCCGGATTCGCGGTCGAACGAGGCTTTCAGGCCGGCGAGGACGGCGATGGCACCGGCAGTCGCCGCGTTTGCGATGATGATCGCCATGTCGCCGTTGAGGAGACCGTAGCCCAGCCACAGACTCACGCCGAGCCCGAGGATTCCGAGATAGATCCAGGAGATGTCCCGGACGGAGCGGGTCCGCCAGGACCGGAACAGCTGCGGCAACCAGCACCCGGTCGTCAGGGCGCCGGCCAACAGGCCCAGGACGGTCATCCGCACCTCTTTCTCGTCGATCCGAGGATATTTCAGATTTGGGTGGCGAGACATCGGGGAACGACCTGTT
>NZ_CAUVXI010000115.1:9220-11147 GCF_963555845.1 Protofrankia sp. Cas8
GCCCAGGACGGTCATCCGCACCTCTTTCTCGTCGATCCGAGGATATTTCAGATTTGGGTGGCGAGACATCGGGGAACGACCTGTTCACACGGAGTTATCCCTCATCAGTGCAGACATCAATAGTTGTGGTTATACGATCGCTTTCTGTGTTCACAGTGACGCGGATTGATCGTGACCCGATCGGAGGTGTCCGTGATCGATCGGATCCACCCCGCGCCCCCACTGCCATCCGCATTCAGGCGGTGTGCATACTGTTACCCTTCGGTGTTGTTGTCGCCCGTCGGGACTCGGAGCAGATCTGTGCACATATCTCGCGGGAATCGATCACAGCGGTTGTCTCGCCTCGTGTTGCTCACCGCCGTGTGCGCTCCCCTGTTGGCTGCATGTGGCAGCGGTGCGGCTTCGTCCAAGCCGTCCGTTCAGCCACGCACGTCGGCGCGGGATGTCCCGGCGGCGCTCGGGTCCATCGCGTCCCCGGGCACGGCGTCCCCGGCCACGGCAGCGCCGTCGCCGGTCGAAACCCCGCCGGTGTCACCGCGGAACCTATACGCGTTCGACGGGGCAAACCAGTTCAGCCCAGCCGTCCGCAATGCCAGGACGCTCGTCTATGTTCCGAACAGTGACAGTAATACCGTTGATGTGATCGATCCGGCGACTTTCACGGTGATCGACCACTACGTGACCGGTGCCCGTCCTCAGCACATCGTCCCATCCTGGGATCTGTCAACCCTGTACGTCACCAACAACGCCGGAAACAGTCTGACCCCGATCGATCCGACCACCGGGAAGATCAAAGGGTCGAATATTCCCGTTGCCGATCCCTACAACATGTACTTCACCCCGGACGGGAAGTACGCGGTGGTCGTCGCCGAGGCGCTGGAACGCCTGGACTTCTACGACCCGCACACCTGGCAGTTGCGGACCCAGTTGAAGGTCGACTGTCCCGGTGTCGACCACGTCGACTTCGCCGCTGACGACTCCTTCCTCGTCGCCACCTGCGAGTTCTCCGGCAAGCTCGTCAAGATCGACCTTCGCGCGCCGGCTGTCATCGGGTACCTGACCGTCGGGGGCATGCCGCAGGACATCAAGATCGATCCGCGCGGAGAGGTACTCTACGTGGCCGACATGATGACCAATGGTCTCCATCTCGTGGATCCGGTTCGCTTCACCACGATCGGATTTCTGCCGACCGGTAGGGGCGCTCATGGCCTGTACCCGAGTCGGGACGCAACCGTGATGTACGTGTCGAACCGCGGTGAGGGCTCCGTCTCCGTCGTGGACTTCACGACCCGCCAGGTTCGGACCACGTGGCCGATCCGCGGTGGGGGTAGTCCTGACATGGGCGGGGTGTCGGCCGACGGGTCGGTCCTGTGGCTGGCCGGCCGTTACAACAGCGAGGTCTACGCGATCTCGACGAAGGACGGCAACCTGCTGGCACGGATCAGGGTCGGTCCGGGTCCACACGGCGTCTGCGTCTGGCCCCAGCCGGGTCGTTACTCCCTCGGCCACACCGGCATCCTGCGCTGACCGGTACGAATCTGTTGCGACCATTTAGCGTGGGCCCCGGAAATGGTCGCATTTTGAATGGGTGAAAGCCGTGCGCGCGGCTGGGGTCCGGGTTATCTTTCATATGTCCACGTTGGCTGTCGGCCTGCCGCCCCTTCGGGCCTCCGGCGGCGCGAAGGGAGCTGTGGTCGCGCTGCTTGTGGCTGGCTAGACCCCTGACCCGGCCCGGAGTGATGCAAATGCGTGTTTCTTGTCGCCATGGGTTCGTTCGATGAACCGACCCACGGACTGGGCTGTTCTCGATCTGGATGATGATCCCACGCCCGGGGATCCGTTCTCGGTACGAGAACTGGCACGGAAGTTCCTGGAATTCGCCGCCGATGTAGATCATGCTAGTGAAAATCTGACGGCGATTACCACC
>NZ_CAUVXI010000115.1:11229-16814 GCF_963555845.1 Protofrankia sp. Cas8
TTGCAATATCGTGGCAGGGCGAGTCGGGTACTGCCTTTCGCGACGAGTTGGCCGAGTTCCCCGGGCAGTTACAGAAGCTCGCGAATTCCTATCGGCTGGCGGGGAATGCGTTGAACGCGTTCAACCCGGATCTTGACGCGGCCCAGGCACGGGCCGACAACGCGCTCGCCCGGGGACGGGACGCACGCGCCCGCCGGGACCATGCCCAGACGCTGGTCGGTCCGGCGCACATCGCGTTCACCTCCGCGGCGTCGACGGTATCGGAGCTGACCTCGGCGTCACATGGGTACCCGATCGACATTCCCCAGCCCGATCCGGCGCGGGTGGTGCAGGCGATTCGTAACCGCGATACCGTGCGGGCAAAACTCGACCTGGCGCAAAGCTCCGTCGATTCCGCTCAGGATGATCTGGATGCCGCCCGTCGGCTCGCTCTCACCGCGAAGCAGATGCGTGCGGATGCCGCGGCGACCTGTGTGCACGCGATCCGGAGCGCGTCGCATGCGGGCCTGAAGAACAGATCCTGGCATTCCTGGGCAGGATTGGTAGAACGTGCCGGCCGTTTCTGGCATGCCGCCGTCCGCGTCGCAAAAATCACCGTCGCAGTCCTGGGTGTCGTTGTACTGATCGTCGGCGGTCCGGTGGCGTGGGTCATCTTCGCCGCCGCCCTCGTCATCCTCGCTGACACTCTCATGGAATACGCGGCCGGCCGGGCATCCCTGTGGGACGTTCTGTTTGCCCTGGCCGACTGCATTCCCGGTCCGGTCGGTCTGACCACCACGGCCGGCGCCGCCCGGGCCGTCCGGGGCGCCAGGCAGTCCTTGCGCGATGGCCGAGCATTCGCGCGGATCTTACGGACCACGGGGCGTACCCTTCTGGCGGCGATGGCCGAGCGCCTCCGCGGTGGTCGCACCCGGACCACCAGCGTGCTGAGAAGGCTGCTGCCTCGCGGCCGCCACCCGGTGGCGAAAGACGCTTTCGCCGTCACCGGCCCGGGTGAACGCGTGGCTGCTCGGCCTGCTGATCTGGACCACGCGCTTAGACCGTCCGACTCGCTGAAACGAAAGGTCGCCACCGACCTGGCCGAAATACCGGACGAAGCGTCTACCGCCGGACCCATGTCGAACCCGTGACGGTCGGCGAGGTGTTTGACGGGATGGTCGGTGGCACCCGACCGACTACCTTCGGCGCGGTTGGCTCGGTTATCATTATAATGATCTTGTTGAGGTGTCGGAGGAGAAGGTCGCGGTGGTTGTCGACGGATGGATACACGTGGGCGCGGGCGGGGAAGGGGCGGTAGGCATGAGCGGTGTACGGAGATCGACGTCTGAGTGGACGCCCGATCCGTCAATGCCAGGCGTCTCGGAATCCACCGCCGGCGCGGTTGATGCCGCCGAGATTCTGGGCGCTTCGGTCGATTCGGACGCGACCTTCGAGCGAATCTGGTTCGATGACACATCCTGGGTCGACGTCGCACGCGGCTGGATGACCGGGGCTGACCGGCTCTACCGCGAGCTGACCGGGTTCGTGCCATGGAAACAGGGCGCCATGTGGCGTTATGAGCGTTATGTGACTGAGCCGCGGCTAACTTCGTGGATCTCTCGCGGCCGGCCGGTGCCGTACCCGGTGCTGGTCGAGGCCTACCGCGTGCTGCGGCGGCGCTACCAGGTCGACTTCGACGGGTTCGGACTGTCCTGGTATCGCGATGGTAATGACAGCGTCGCCTTTCACCGGGATCGGGAGATGCGGTGGCTCGACAACACGGTGATCGCGATCCTCACGACAGGTGCCCGCCGGCCGTTTCTGGTGAAGTCCCGCCACCTGCCGCCGGGACGGCGCATCCTGAATGACGACAGCGGTGCCCGTGACCTGCTACCGGGTTCGGGTGATCTACTTGTTCTCGGTGGCCGTTGCCAGGCTGACTGGTTGCATGCGGTCCCGAAGGTCCGTGGCGTGGTGGCTGGCCGGGTGTCCGTTCAGTGGCGCTGGACGTCGCGAACAGGCCGTCCCGAGCGAGGGCCCGGGTATGGCGCCCCCCGCACGTTCTCGCGCTGACGCCCTGGTCGCACCCGGACGGTCTCTGTTGCGTCGTAGGCCGGTCCAGGCCTGGCCGTTCCAAGCCTGGCCGTTCCAGGCCCGGCCGGCGCTTGGTGCCGCCTGATTATGATCAGGACTGTGCTGGTTGACCGAAATCCGACGGATGCGCTGGTTGAGGAGGTTCTCACCGCTTACGACCTTGGAGCGGTACTAACCGTAAGCCTCCTGTGCGTCTCGGAGAACGTCACCTACCAGGTTGAAGATCCTGCAACGGGCCGTCGTTGGGCGTTGCGGCTGCACCGACCCGGCTATCATCGGTTTGAGGAGATCACTTCCGAGCTGCTCTGGACGCGGACGCTTCGGCGTAACGGCGTGGTGGATACGCCGCGGGTCGTACCGACCCGTCAGGGTGACTTGGTGGCCATGACCGCGCGTGACTCAGCCAGCTCAGGTGTGCACACCCAACCGCGCTATGCGGTGCTCTTCGATTGGGTGGCGGGATCTTCGCCGGAGCCATCCGATGCTGTGGGCCTCATGCGCGGTTTCGCCGCACTTGGCGAGATCGCGGCGCGGCTTCATCAACATGCTTGTGGCTGGCAGCGTCCGAGCGGCTTCACCCGGTTCGAGTGGACGTGGCGAACGACTCTGGGAGCGGACGGTCGTTGGGGTCGCTGGCAGGCCGGCACGTCGGAGGTCGACCCGGCCAGTGTTGCCGTCCTGACCCGGGCCGCCGACGAGATCCGCCGCCGGATTGAGCGGTTCGGCCGTGGCGCGGACCGGTTCGGGCTTGTCCACGCTGACATGAGGCTGGCGAACCTGCTGGTCAACGGGCAGGCGGATGAGCTCACAGTCATCGACTTCGACGACTGTGGGTTCACCTGGTACCTTTATGATCTTGCTGCGTCTCTGTCGTTCATCGAACATCTGCCAGCGGTTGGTGACCTGGTGGATGCCTGGCTCACCTCCTACCGGCGGCACCGGCCGGTGTCCGCCGACGAGGAGGCGATGGTGGCGACCTTCATCATGCTCCGTCGGCTGTTGTTGGTCGCCTGGCTGGGTTCGCATCCGGAGGCCGACGCGGTCGACAGCGTGACGCGGTATGTCGCGACATCGTGCGATCTTGCCGATGACTACCTGAGCGGAAGGTGTTGACGCACGACCGCTGCCGGCGGTCAGGTTGTTCCCGATCAGGTCGACCGGGCCCGACAACGCGACACCCGCACGCCGTTGTGACCCCATCGTTTCCCTGTGTAGTAGCAGAAAGGTAGCGTCAGGCTGCGTGGAAGGCGTCACCCGACAGGCCAGAATGGCTTCACCGCTGGGTCCGTTGCTGCTGGTTGGTGACGACGTGGCTCTGCGTGCAATCCACATGAACGAGCCGGCTGCCGGCCCGCCGTGGTTGGACGGTCTCGAGTCCGATCCGGTTGCGTTTCGTGATGTGATCGAGCAGCTCGAGGCGTACTTCATGGGTGACCGGGTCACCTTCGACGTACCGCTGCATCCGGTCGGTACACCGTTCCAAGAGGCGGTGTGGGCGGCCGTGGCAGCAATTCCCTATGGTACGACCCGGAGCTATGCCGAGATCGCCGCAGCGATCGGACGGCCGTCGGCCTTCCGCGCGGTTGGGCTCGCCAACGGTCGGAATCCGCTTCCCATCGTGGTCCCGTGCCATCGGGTGATCGGTTCAAGTGGGGCTCTGACCGGGTACTCCGGTGGTATCGGTCGCAAGCGGCACCTTCTCGACCTTGAACGTCGGACCCTTGCCCGTGGCGGTCACCTGAGCCCGGGTCAGTGCCATCCAGTCCCGGATAGGTCAGGCAAGGTCGCCGGCCAGCGCGGGTAAGAGACCGACCTGCCGTGACGCGCAACCTCGCTACTTTCGTTACGTAATGTAGCTTTTCGTTGTGGCGACGTAATTATTTGATCATGGTCTTTGTCGCGCGCCCGGTGGCCCCGTGGGAGCCTGATACCTCCGATGGAGGCCCGGGATGCGTGCTCCAACGGGATGCTTGTAGCACTGATTTTGACGGATAGCATTCGATCGACTACCCAATGATGACACAACTACATCTTGAAGCCGTGTTGTCCTCATGTGTCGACGGTGGCCGAGGGGCGCGTGATCGCCAGGGTCCACGGGGTACCGTGCTTGGACGCGGTTCGGGCGATGTCGCCAGGGGCGCCCCTTGCTACACCAACAAACGCTCCAAGTAGTGAATTCGCTACTATTAGTAGATACCGAGCCGTTCTGGTCGCAGGTAGCACGAGCGCGGAAGGAGGAATGTGGTCGACGACATCCCGACGTTGCTCACCAACGTCGGCAGCGGGACCCAGCTGGCGATCCCAGGCGCCCTGGTACTCCTTCCGGCATCCGATTCCGGGACGCCGGTGGCGGATCGCACCGCCTGGCAGCGTGCGGTGCTGCGCTCATGTCTCCCGCGTGCGGCAAAGCTCGTCGCGCTGGCTCTCGCAAGCCACGCGGTGGACGTGGCGACGATCTGCGAACCCGGCCACCCGGCGCTGCCTGGACCCGCCGCGGTCTGTTCGCCCGGACTCGTGACGCTGGCCGCCGAGACCGGTTACAGCCGCACCCATGTGCAACGACAGATCCGGTTGTTGCGCGACCTCGGCTGGCTGATAGGTCTGACCCGGCCGGCCGCTCGCCGACCCGCAAGCTTCGTGCTGAGCATGTCCGACTCGGTCCGGGCGACCGCATCTGTCGCGCCGGCCCCGGTCATGCCGGCCCCAGCAGCTTCTGCCGTCGGCGGATCGGCCCGGCGCGCTCCCGTCCCGATCGGTGACGGCGTACCCGACAGCGCCGGGCCGCTGCCGCGTCAGGCTGGCGTACGGCCTTCCTCAGATCGCCCGAGTGCCGCTGCCCGGCGCCGTTCCCGCGTCACCGGCACCGCTGTGGCTAAGGCGCTGACGGGCATCGGGAACCTCTCGGCGGTCACACCCGGCCCTGCGCCGGCGCAGGAATCTTCAGGGTCCCCGAGCGCCGTGGTTGCACCGGTCGGGCTAGCGCCTACCGCCGTCGCGCCTACCGCCGTCGCGCCTACCGGCGTCGCGCCCACCGCCGTCGAGCCCACCGCCGTCGGGGGCGAACCAGACCTGCCCGTAGTGGCAGAGCGCCTTGTTGCCGAGGCCGCCGGCCAGGTCGTCGCAACGTTGGCCTGTGCGATGCGGCGCGATCCGGAGAGCCTCACCGTCGCCAGCGATCGGCTCGCCCGAATCTTGACCATCGGTCTGTGGAGCGCGGCGGAACTGGCCATGCATCTGGTGGACACCATCGGACCGAGCCTTGGAGCCGGCCGGGTTGACGATCCTGTTGATCACCTTCTTCGGCGCTTGGACCATCTGCCCGCGTCTGCGTCGGAGTGCCTGTGCCGCTCCTGCCGTTCATGGGTCACCGCGCCGGCCGGCGCTGCTCAGGGGGCTCCGTCTGCCGTCGGGGCGGAACGAACAGCTCCCGCCAGCCTGCCGGGGCTTGCGGCGATCGAGCAGGCTGCGGCTGCCGGTGCCGCGCAGTCTCGTGTGCATCATGAGCGGACCAG
>NZ_CAUVXI010000116.1:0-8583 GCF_963555845.1 Protofrankia sp. Cas8
GCCTGAGCTCTACATCCGGCGTGGGCCGGTCGATGCCTATACGGCCGGGCACAATCATCCGTACATCGTGCTTTTCACCGATCTCATCGAGATCATGGATGACGATGAGCTGCTGGCCGTGCTCGGGCATGAAATCGGGCACGTCAAATGCGGTCACGTTCTATATGGGACCATGGCACGAATTGTCAGCGGGGCGATGGGCGCGGGAGTGGCCCGGCGGTCGAACGCCGTTGTCAACAACATCGCGGCCTTCGGCCTCGGGGCGGGGCTCGCGGCCTGGTCGCGCAAGGCGGAGCTGACCGCAGACCGGGCGGCGATGCTCGCGGTCCAGGATCCCGATCCATGCGTCCGGATGATGATGAAGTTGGCTGGCGGGGCGACCCGCTGGCTGGACCAGATGAACCCCGCCGCTTTTCTTGAGCAGGCACGGTTGCTTGACGACATGGCCGAGCAGAGCAGGCTGACCCGGTTTCACCGCATGCGGATCCGGACCACCGGATCCCACCCACTCACGGTCGAGCGCGCCCGCTTTTTTGACCAGTGGCTGCGCGAGGACGAGCCCAGGAGGATCCTCGATGGGATCTATGCGGTGCGGGCCGGCAGTCGTGCATGCCTGACCTGCGTGAAGCCGGCGCGGCCGACCGAGAACTTCTGCACGGCCTGCGGAACCGGACTCGCGGTCTGGACCACCTCTGCCTAGCAGGACAGGGCGGGGTGCCGCCGAACACCGGGCGGAGCGCCGCCGAACGATGTGAATCCGGTGTTGCTCCCGTCGCATCAGGTTCACATCGTTCGATGTGATGATCTCCCGGAACGGGTGCCGGAGGCAGCGCAGGGCGAGCCGGAGTCAGCGCAGGGCGAGCGGGAGTCAGCGCAGGGCGAGATCGACGATGAGGGGCTTGTGGTCGCTACCGAACGCCGCGCCCACCTGGTAGCCGGTGACGGCGAACTGCGGCGAGGCCAGGACGTGGTCGATGCGCAGCAGCGGCGGCAGCACCAGGTGGTCCGCGTTCCAGGTGGGCGTCCAGCCGGCACCGACCACGTCGTGGGCATCGCGAAGATGATCATTTAGCAGGCGTTGGAACGGTCGGTGGTCGCGGGTGGCGTTGAAGTCGCCTGCGAGCACCACCGGGATGGGCGTGCGGGCGACGTCGGCCCGCAGGTTGTCCAGTTGGCTGCGCCACCGCGGGGCGGAGCCGCCGTTGATCGGCGCGACCGTGTGGACAGCGAAAAGGCGGAACTGATGCGCCGCGTCCACCTGCACCGTCAGCCGCAGTGACGGCAGGTCTGCAACCGACCGCAGCTCCGGCTCGACCAACGGGAAACGGGAGAACACCGCGATTCCGAACGGATTCGGCTGGGAACGGACGTCCTGGTAGGGGAAAGCTGCCAGTGCCCCGGACTTCTCGACCGCAGCCAGGGTAAGGGGGGTGGCCTCCTCCAGAACGAGGATGTCGGGTCCCTCCGCGCGGATCTGGGTACCCAGCCGTCCGGCGTTCTCGTTCGTGTACAGCAGGTTCGCACTCATCATCCGCACTTTCGCCGAGCCGGCGGGAGCGCTTTCGGGCTTCCCCGGCCAGAGCTCGGGTACGGTCCAGTACAGGTGGGCGATGATGACCAGCGTTGAGACGATCAACAGCCGGTTGCGTCGCAATGCGAAACTGACGGCCAACACCACATAGGCCGGCAGGAATTCGACCGGGGTGAAGGCGTTGATCCCCGAGTAGGGCCAGCTCAGCGCGTCATCCAGATGGAGGGCGCGGCCCAGCGTGATGACCCCGAGGCTGCCGACTGCCAGCCAGGAAAAAAGAATCACCAGAGTCCGCGGCGGAATCACCCCGGCGGCGCCGCGCTTCGATGGCACCACGTGGTCGTCGTCTTCGGGGTACACGGGCAGGTCAGAGCCGGTGTCCGAGTGCGGGGTCATGTTCATAGACTGCCGGCCGGGAGGTTCGTGGCCGGCGGCGGGGCCGACGGAGCGCTTTCAGTCATCGCCAGCCGGTCATCGCCAGCCGGTCATCGCCAGCCGACAGGCGCGGCCGCGGCCGGCGTACGTCACAGGCACCGGCCGGCCGGCATACCCGGCCGCGCCGGCCGGCCGCGTTGTATGTACCTGGCCGCGGTATGTACCTGGCCGCGTTATGCCACCGCCACCTGGGTGTGGCTCTCCGTGCGGGCGATCAGCGGTGCCGAGCGCGCCCGCAACTCCCGGACTGCGACGACATCGTCATGCCGGCTCAACCGGCGGTCAACCTCACGCAACTTGTCGGTGATCCGCGCCGAATCCAACTGGCCGGCGAGGTCAATCGCGCGGCTCGCCGCGTCCAGCGCGGCTTCGACGTCCGGGCCGTGCTGGCGCAGATACGACAGCGCGAGATCCGCCTCGGCATAGCTGCGGGTCCGGGTCCGGGAAGCAGGCGGGCGGGAACGGGATTCCAGTAGCAGGGGTTCGGCCGCCTTCGCCTTGCCGAGCAGCAGAAAACAGTGGCCCTTGCATTCGGCCACGTCCACTTCGTCGTAGTGGGAGGCCCATTGTGGACCGTCACCAGGCTTCGCGCGTTCGAGTTCGTCCTCCATGTCGATCAGCGCCTGGCTGCAGCCGGGCTCGTCGCCCATGCGGCCCAGTGCCCAGGCGTGTTTGTCGTGCAGCATCGCCCGGACCGTGGGAGACGCCGAGCCGTGGGAACGGTCGATGGCGGCCTTCGCCATGGCCAGGCTCTGCCGGTACTGACCGAGGCGGCCGGCCTGGTCGCTCATGGCGGACAGGATCCGGCTGGCGAGCATCGTGTCCCCGCTGTGTTCCGCGAGGCCCAGCGCTTGGATGTAGTAGCGCTGGGCAAGTGCCTGGCGGTCGCAATCCTGAGCGAGCCAGCCACTGAACTGGGTCAGTTCGGCGAGCGAGCTGAACAGGTCCGGCGTGTGGCGGTTCTCCAGCGCCGCTCTCGCGCGGTCGTGCAGGAAGGCGACCACCTGTCCGCGAATCTCGGCGCCGCCGTAGCGGGCGTCGAGCTTGCGGAAGGTCTCGGTCATATCTCTGATCATGGACGCGGTCGGTACCGGAGGTACGATCTCGTCCCGGCTGATCGTTTCGACGACTCCGGTGAGGCTCGCCAGCACGGGGTCGGCGAAGGCGGCGGCGACGAAGACCGCTCCGTCGTATAAGAGGTCGCGTCTGCGCATATCTCGCCCCGAGAGTCCGGCAATAGTCCGAAGAGTGCCCGAGGGTTTCTCGGCTACGGCGAGCCCGAAGTCGTCGCCGTGATAGGCCTCGCCGCGCCAACCGAGATCGGATGGCGCGATGGGGTAGCCGACCAGCATCGACATCTCGGCGGCGGCGAGCTCGGCCACCATGGGGTCACGGGGGCGCATTCCGCGACGCCAGTGCCCTACCGTGGTACGCGCAAGACCGAGATCAACGTTTCGTTGTCGGCGCGCGCGTTCGTTGACCTGTCGGGCGAAGCGAGTGTCGGAGACCGACGCTTCGGCAAGTAACCGTCCGAATAGCGTTTGATGCGGTCCGCAGTTGATCGTTTCTTGATCGGCCAACGATTGTTGTCTTTTCATTGAGCCCCCGTAGCTCATTACGTGATATTTCATGATGCAATGGCCAGACGATGTGTTGTGAGACACAACGTAGTGGAGCTGTCACAATGATGGAAGGGGGCGTGCAGACGCGCGTGCGAATGCACGCACCAGGAGCCTGGCGTGCAGGATGGGTCGAGTGCGACCTGGGTCACGTCGACGATCATTGAGCGTGTCAACGACGCAGGTGCGACCATGTCAAGAGCAATGAAGACCCATGAATGTGGCTACGGAGGCCCCGAGGCGTGAACATCGTCGTCACCGTCAAGCAGGTTCCGGATACCTGGGCGGAGAAGAAGCTCGATCCCGCAACCAGGACGACGGATCGCAAGAGCGTCGACAACGTCATGAACGAAATGGACGAGTACGGGGTCGAGGAGGCCCTGAAGATCAAAGAGGCTCATGGTGGCGAGGTGACGGTGGTCACCATGGGTCCCGAGAAGGCCTTGGAAACCGTGCGTAAGGCACTGTCGATGGGCGCGGACAAGGCCGTCCATATCACCGACGAGGCGCTGGCCGGCTCCGATGCCCTGCAGACGTCCGCTGCGCTCGCGAAGGTTATTTCAACGCTTTCGCCTGATATTGTTATCACCGCTACTGAGGCGTCCGATGCCCGAGGCGGTGTGCTGGGTGCGCTGCTTGCCGAGCGGCTCGGATTCCCGCAGCTGACCCAGGCCCGTAAGGTGACCGTCGACCCGGGTGCCGGCACAGTGCGGATCGAACGGCTGGCTGACAACGGCTACTTCCTCGTGGAAGCGTCCACACCTGTGGTTGTCGGGGTTGTCGAGAAGATCAATCAGCCGCGTTATCCGTCGTTCAAGGGCATCATGGCGGCGAAGAAGAAGCCGCTGACCACTCTGTCCGTCGCGGACGCGGGCCTGGATGCTGGCACGGTGGGCCTCGCCAACGCTGCGTCGACGGTGCTGGACGCTCAGGCCGCTCCGCCCCGTCAGAGCGGAACGATCGTCAAGGACGAGGGCGACGGTGGCACCAGGGCCGCTGAGTTCCTCGCCGCACAGAAGCTGATCTGAGGGGTCTTGTCCGATGGCTGAGGTTCTAGTTCTCGTCGAGCATGCAGACGGCGAGCCGAAAAAAGTCACCGCCGAGCTGCTGACGCTCGCCCGGTCGCTGGGTGAGGCGTCCGCGGTCTTCCTCGGCGCGCCCGGAACGTACGCGAAAGCCAAGGACTTCCTGGCTCAGTACGGCGCGTCCACGGTCTACGTCGTCGAGTCCGAGGACGTCACCGACTACGTGGTGGCCCCGGTGGCTGAGGTCCTGGCCAAGCTGGTGACCGACAGGTCTCCGGTAGCGGTCCTGACCGCGGCCACCCCGGATGCCAGGGAAGCCGCCGCGCGCACGGCGGCCAAGACCGGGTCGGGCCTGATCTGGGACGCGGTCGGCCTCACGCCGGACCTGGCCGCTACCCAAGGCATCTTCGGTGGTTCCACGATCGTCACCTCGAAGGTCACCAAGGGGACGCCGGTCTTCGCGGTGCGGCCGAACACGACCCCACCGGTGGCTGCCCCGGGTACGCCGACCGAGGAGAAGGTCGACATCACGATCTCGGACTCCGCCAGGTCGGCGAAGATCCTTGACCGGGTTGTTGAGGCCAAGTCGGGTCGCCCCGACCTCACCGAGGCGCAGATCGTCGTCTCCGGCGGCCGCGGTCTGGGCGCCGCCGAGCACTTCGCCCTCGTCGAGAAGCTGGCGGACACGCTCGGCGCCGCGGTGGGGGCGTCCCGTGCGGCGACTGACGCCGGCTGGTATCCCCACCAGAACCAGGTCGGGCAGACCGGAAAGACGGTGTCGCCGCAGCTCTACATCGCGGTCGGCATCTCCGGGGCGATCCAGCACCGGGCCGGAATGCAGACGTCCAAGATGATCGTCGCGATCAACAAGGATCCGGAAGCGCCGATCTTCGAATTCGCCGACTACGGCATCGTGGGCGACCTTTTCAACGTCGTCCCGCAGCTCACCGACGCGATCGAGAAGCACAAGGCGTAAGAGCGTATCCCCGGGTAGGTGGCAGCGGTCGCCACAGCGACCGTTGCCACCTACTGTTCGGACGAATGTCGTCCAGCGGTAGGTGGCTTTCGTTGCCATAGCGACCGCTTCCACCGACTGCTAGCCGGTGAAGCCGGCGTCCACCGGCACGACAGCCCCGGTCAGTGCTCCGGCGGCGGGCGAGCACAGCCATGCGACCGCCTCCGCCACCTCGGCCGGGTCGAGGATGCGTCGTTGGAAGGAATGCCGGGCGAACTCGTCGACCCCGTCCAGGTCGTAGACCCGGGCCGTTTCGGCGAGCATCGTCGTGTCCATCGATCCCGGGCACACGACGTTGGCGGTCACCGCCGTGCCGGCCAGGTCCGCGGCCAGGCTGCGGACCAGCCCGACGACGCCGTGCTTGGCCGCGCAGTACGCCGCGAGGCGTGCCAGCGGGCGGGTTCCGGCGGCCGAGGAAACCGCCACGAACCGGCCGGCCGGTGCCGCCAGCAGCGCCGGGACGGCCGCTCGGACCAGGTGGAACACACCGTCGAGATCGACAGCCTGCAGCATCCGCCAGGTCTGGTCGTCGGTCTCCCAGACCGGTGGCCCACCCGCGATCACCCCGGCGACCGCGATCGCGGCGTCGAGGCGTCCGAACCGGTCGAGGGCCGTCGCAACCGCGGCGTCGAGGTCGGTCTGGACCCGGACGTCGGCCCGCACGGCCACCGCCTCGGTGCAGCCCGCAGCGACTTTCGCGAGATCCTCCCAGGTGGCGTACGGGTATCCGCCGTCCGTGGGAGCGGCCGGGGCGGCGGCACCGGTCGCGATGTCGGTGAGGATCAGCCGGTAGCCACGCTCGTCCAGGGCTGCCGCGACCGCGGCACCCAGACCTCGGGCCGCGCCGGTCACCACGGCGACCGGACTTCCCATCCCCGGGTCTTCCGTCACCGGTTCTCCTGCGGTCGGTTCTCGTCCCGGCGGCTTTCATCCCAGCGCGCGACGGCCGTGACCAGGTCGTCCACATAGGCGCGCAGTAGAAGCGCACCTTCGCCCGGCGACGCTCCGGTCGGGTCACCCAGCACACCCGAGGGGCTCAGCGACCCGACCCCACGGCGGATCAGCTCGGCGAGCGGCGGCGACGGTCCGGCGACGGCCCGGTCGAGACGTACCAGGTCGGGCGCCAAGTGCAGCATGAGGGACGTCTCGATCCGTCCTGCGTGCAGGTCCGTGTCGCCGGCCGGTATCCCGAGATCGGTGGCACGAGCCGACCGCGGTGCCCAGGCGAGCACGTGGCGTCCCTCCGAGCGCAGCAGCGTGACCGCTTCCCGTAGGGCCGGGGCGTTGCCGCCGTGCCCGTTCACGAACACCACGCCGGACGCCGTGATGTCGGCGGAGCGGGCGATTTCAACGGCGGCCAGCGCGAGGACGCGGTTGCCCAGCGACAGTGTCCCGGGGAAGTCCGCGTGTTCGCCGCTCGCGCCGTAGGCCAGGGCCGGGGCTGCAAGGACACCGGGCAGTCGCGAGGCCAACCCGTCCGCGAGCGCCCGCGCGATCCGGGTGTCGGTGTCGAGCGGCAGGTGCGGTCCGTGCTGTTCGGTGCTTCCCAGCGGCACGGCGACCAGTGGTGACTGGTCGCGAAGCTCTGGCCAGCAGCGCTCACCGAGCCTGTTCATCGGGACCGGGACCGGGAGCAAGGGCACCGGGGCCGGGGTAGGTACCAGGACCAGGAGCCGGCAGATAACCCCAGGCGCGCAGGGCGGCGAGGACGCGGTCGGCGGCCTGCGGCGGGTCGAGGCGGACGACGGCCCGATCGGTGCCGCGGGTCTCCCCGGCGCTGGTCAGCTGCCTGACACGTTCGCGCGCCGGCAGGGTCGCCGCCGGTGGGAGCAGGACTTTCGGACGGGGACGCAGCGGCACTCTGGTCGCAGGCAGTGATGCCGGGAGAGCGATCCGCACCACGTCGATCGGTGCACGACGGGCCGCGACCACCGCACGCAGCCCGGCGCGACGCAGCGGTGCCGTCCCCGGGTCGACCGAGAGCACCGCCGGCGCCCGCACCCGCAGCCGTTCCCGCCGTCCACCGTCAATGCGTCGTTCGGCCTCGACGACCCCGGGCGCGGTCGGGGCAAGGGACACCAGGCCGAGCGCCTGCGCCACGCCACCGATGCCGTGCCCGCGACCGCGCCCCCGACCGAGGCCGGCGGCAACCAGCGCCGGTACCGCACCCGAGCCGCGGCGTGGGGACCAGCTTCCGGCGACCACGATGTCCGTGCGGGTCATCTGCGCATGATCGGGGTTCCCATGATCGGGGTCCCGACGCAGGGCCGCGATCACACCCGCGGCGACCATCCGCGGGTCGGCGTCAGCGTCGGCGTCGGTGTCCACCCGGATTGCCCTTGCGGCGCCGGCGGCGAGCACCGCCCGCAGGGTGGCGTCGGCGGCGGGCGGCCCGACGGTGAGCACCGCCACCGGCACGGACCAGGCGTCACCAAGACGCAGTGCCCACTCGCAGGCCGCCTGGTCGGCGGCGGACAGGCCGGACAGTCGCTCGTCGATGTGGACCTCGCCGGTCAGCGGGTCCACCTCGACCGCCAGCGGCGAGTGAGCCACCAGCACTGTCACCTGAAGGCCGAGGATGTCGCCGGTTTCAGCCATGGCGGAAGACGACACCGTGGCCTCCCTCCGGATAGCTCCAGGCGATCGCGCCCTGTTCGCCGCAGACCATGTAGCAGGTGCCGCATTCGAAGCACTGCTCGTAGTTGAACAGGATCCCGCCGTCGGATTTCGGCACGAACAGGTCTGCCGGGCAGGCGGTGACACATGCCTTGGTGGTGCACGTCTTGCACACGGTGGAGTCGACGGTGATGTGCGCCTGCTCCGCCACGTCGAAGCGCACCGTGTCCATGCGGTCGGTGAACGACAGCGTGTCCGCGGATGACGGGCGGGCCGGCCAGGGTAGGAAGCGTCGGGTACTCATGGCGGCGTCCCCTTTGACGATCATTGATTAGCCGAAGG
>NZ_CAUVXI010000116.1:8822-16890 GCF_963555845.1 Protofrankia sp. Cas8
GCGGCGGTACCATCCCGGACGAGGTCACGCAGTGTTACGCCGCTGCCGCGCATCCGGGCGCGCGCGATCGCCACGAGACCCCGTTTCGGACGCGGGTTCGTCACGGTGAACATGTCCTCGACGATTCCGCAGATCAGGTCCGGGTACCGCTGTTGCGTCCGGTCGCCGAGCACGAGCGCCGGTGCGCGGCGAAGTTTTTTGTGGTCGGCCAGCACGAACGACGACTCAAGACGCTGTCGGTAGCCGGCGAGCCCGCGTGCGGAGGTGTCACCGGCGTCCAGGGCCGCCACCGCGGTCTGGCCGGCGGCGGCACCGGATGCGATCGCGAAGTTGACGCCCTCCAGCCAGATCCCCGCGGCCAGGCACATCGCGGCCGCGTCCCCGGTGACCAGCATGCCGTCGCCGACCAGAGCCGGCATGGCGTCGTAGCCGCCCTCGGGGATGAGGTGCGCGCCGTACTCGACCAGTTCGCCGCCTTCGACCAGCGGATGGATCGCCGGGTGGGCCTTGAGCTCGGCGATGATCTCCTCGGGACGCCGGCGGGAGGCGGCGAGGTCGGGTAGGGACAGCACAACCCCGACCGAGATCGTGTCAAGGTTGGTGTAGACGAACCCGCCGCCGGCGATGCCGCCGGTACCGCCGAGGATCTCGATGTCGACGCCCTCGCGGTCACGGACCCCGAACCGGGCGTCGATCTCGCCCCGGGGCAGGGAGAGGACCTCCTTCGCACCTAACGTGAAGTGACGGGCGCCGGCGTTCGGGTACAGGCCGGCCTCCTTCGCCAGGAACGAGTTGACCCCGTCCGCGGCGATCACCACCGGCGCGCTCAGGTTGCCGTCGGGACGGTCGGTGCGCACGCCGGTGATCCGTCCGGTGACCGGGTCGCGCAGCAGCCCGGTGGCCACGGTGGAGGTGACGAGCGTGGCACCGTCCTTTTCGGCCAACCCCGCGAACCACGCGTCGAAGTCGGGCCGCAGCGTGGTGGCGCCGTTGTACGGCGGCCGGCCCCACTTCTGGTTGCGGTAGTCGATCGACAGCGCCTGCTCACCGGTCAGGATCATCGTCTGCCGGCGGGTGACCCACCGCTGGATCGGTGCCTGCTCGGCCCAGTCCGGCACCAGGTCGTCGAGGACCCGGCCGTAGACGACCCCGCCGAAGAGGTTCTTCGAGCCCGGGAACGGTCCGCGTTCCAGCAGCAGCACCGATTTTCCCGCTCGCGCCGCGACCAGTGCGGCCGCCGAGCCGGCCGGCCCCGCACCGACGACGATCACGTCCGCGTCATGTCCGGCGTCGGCACGGGCATCCGATGGCGCTGGCATCGGCGGGGACAGCGGGTTGGTGGCCGGACGCTTCGGGGGCGAGGCCAGGTGCCCATCCGGATAGAGATCATCCGAGGGTGGTGAGCCGCTCACGGAATGATCACCGCACTGGTGGCGGGGGCGCGCTCGCCGGCGGTGCTGACGGCGGGGGCGCGCTCGCCGGCCGTGCGCTCGCCGGCCGTGCGCTCGCCGGCGGTGCGCTCGGTCGCGACTCCGGCCGGCCCGGCCAACTGTCGGCGCAGCTCGGCGACGACCGCGGGGGCGTCCGCGACGATCGCGAGGTCGGCCATGGCCATCATCGGCGCGCTCCCATCGAGGTTGACCGAGATCACGTGATCGGGGCTACCCAGGCCGCTGGTGTGCTGGACGGCCCCGCTGACCCCGAAGGCCAGATACAGCCGGGGCGCCACGATCGCCCCGGTGGTGCCGATCTGGCGTTCGAACGGGATCCAGTCGAGGTCGGCCACCACCCGGGTGCCGCCGAGCGACGCGCCGATCGCCGCCGCTACATCGGCGAGCAGTGCGAAGGCGTCCGCGCTGCCCATCCCGTGTCCGCCACCGACGATGCGCGACGCTTCGGTCAGCGCGATCGTCGCCGGGTCCGCCGGTAACACCGCCAGTACCTCGGCGTCGACTACCTCGGGGTCGCCGGCTACGGCGGGATCAGGGACCGCCGGGGTGAACGTGCGGATCCGCGGGGCGAGCTGGCATGGCGCGACACCGCGGACGCCCGGGATGAGCGTGACCACCACCGGGCCGCGCACCGGTGAGTGCTCGGCGAGCCGGCCGTCGTAGCGTGCGGCCACGATCTCGTGGGCGCGTACGGCGATGGCGTTCGCGACCAGCCCCCGGCCCAGCGTTGCGGCCAGGCGCGGAGCGAAGTCCCGGCCGTCCGGGGAAGCGGGCATGATGATCACGTCGGCGTCGATCGTGCCGCCGTCGAGTTCGGCGGCCAGCACCGCGGACCAGGCTGCCGGCGCGAACTCGCCGGCCTCCCACAGCGTGACGTCGGCCGCGCTGGTCAGATCGGTCGCGGCGGCGGCCACGCCGTCGCCGACGAGCAGGACCCGTCCGCCCGCCTCCGCGGTCACCTCGTCCGCGCCCGCCGGCAGCACGCCACGGCGCACCACGACCAGCCCGAGTGAGGATCTCGGCGGTGCGTCGGTTGCTACGACGGGTGGTGATCCCGACATCTACAGGCTCCTCCCGATCCGGTCGCCGTCGATCACGGCCGCATGTGCCCGCCGTGGTGCCACACAGTCTCCAACCCGGTGGACGGCGACCTCACCGGCGTCGCGCAGGGTGAGGTACAGGTCGTCCTCGGGTTCCTCGGGGACCGCCAGGACAACATGGTCGAACGGACGTGCGGTGGTCGTCCCGGTCGGGTGGAACAGCACCTGCAGGCCGGCGTCGTCCAGGCCCAGCACCACGCTGTCCGGTATCTGGGCAATGCCCTTGCGCGCAGCCCGGATGTTCCAGCCCTCGCTGTCCAACGTCACCCCGAGACCCTGGCCGACCTGCATGTCCGGGGAGAGCACCGTAACCTCGCAGCCGCGGTCGGCGAGCAGCTCGGCAACGGACGGGGCGTGGTGGAAGCCGATCTCGTCGACGATCACGACCCGCCCGGTCGGGGACGCCGAACCGTCGAGGACCGACCGCACGGTACATATCCGGGGGTCGTCCGGGCCGGCCCACCACGGCCGCGCCGGCCGGCTCCCGGTGGCCACGACGACCACGTCTGGATGATGGTCGCGGACGTAGCCGACGTCCACCCGCACTCCGGTCTTGATCGCCACGCCGAGCGTGCGCAACTCGGCCAGCTGGTTGCGGACGAGGTCGCCGAATTCGGCCCGGCCCGGGACGGTTGCGGCCAGGCGCACCTGCCCACCCGCTTCGTCGGCCGCCTCCACCAGGGTGACGCGATGGCCGGCGCGATGGGCGCTGATCGCCGCCTGCATCCCGCCCGGCCCGGCACCCACCACCAGCACGTCCCTGGGCCGCACCGGCATCGGGAGGATCAGTGTGCCGGCCGGGTCGCGGCCGTCCGGACCGGGTTCGACACTGCCCTGGGCGGCCCGGACAGCCTCCCGGCCGGTCAGCGGGTTCTCGATGCAGCCGAGCCAGCGGTTCAGGCCCATCCGTCCGACGCATTCCTGGTTGCACGACAGGCACAGCCGGATGTTCTCGGTCGCCCCGGCGCGGGCCTGGCGGGCGAAGTTCGCGTCCGCGATCTGCCCGCGCACGATCCCGACGAGGTCGCAGTGCCCGTCAGCCAGTGCCCGCTCGGCCTGCAGCGGATCCTTGAACCGGCCGACACCGACGACCGGAAGGTCCACGGCACCCCGGATCGCCGACGGGATGAACAGCGCATAGCCCGGCGGGACCGCCATTGACGCCTCGATCATGTACAGCGTGGACGTGGCGGTGCCGATGGAGGTGTTGATGTAGTCGACGGCGCCGGTCGCCTCGACGATGCGCGCCACCGCGACGCACTCGTCGAGGGTGATGCCGCCCTCGATCAGCTCGTCGCCGCACAGCCGCACCCCGAGCGCGAGCTCCGGGCCGATCGCGGCCCGCACCGCCCGCACGATCTCCACGAGCAGCCGGGCCCGGTTGGCGAGGTCGCCCCCGTAGTCGTCGGTGCGCTGGTTGGTCGCCGGTGACAGGAACCCCCGCACGATCGAGGAGTGCGAGCACTGCAGCTCGATCCCGTCGAAGCCGCCTTCGACGCAGTGCCCCGCGGTCTTCGCGTAGCCGGCGACGATCTCGTCGATCTCCGCCTGGCTCACAGCCTTGGGAACCTCGCGGAACAGCGGGTCCGCCACGGGCGAGGGCGCCCACACCGGCAGCCGGGAGAACATCCCGGACGCCTGTCCGCCGTTGTGGTTGATCTGCGCGAAGATCGGGACGCCGTGCCGGTGGACGGCTTCGGTGATGCGCCGGTAGCCGGGTATCGCGTGGCGGGAGAAGCCGTGGATCAGTTTCTCGTACGGCCAGTCGGTCGGATGCACCGAGTGCTCCTCGGTGATGATCAGACCGGTGCCGCCGGCCGCCCGGGTCGCGTAGTAGGCGGCGTGCTGCTCGGTGGGCAGCCCGTCGGCGGCGTAGTTGGTCAGGTGCGCCGAGAACACGATCCGGTTCGCGACCGTGACCGGGCCCAACCGCAGCGGGCTGAACAGATGCCGATACCGGCTCATCGACCGACCCCTCGGTTTCCCCGCGCCGGCTTCGCCCGGCCAGCCTCCGCCGCCGGCCGGGATATCCCGTCACCCACGGCGAGGGCGGCCCGGCGTCCCTCCAGCACGGCCTCATAGACGGTCCGGGGAGCGATCGCGTCCCCGACCACCGCCCCGGGCGCCGCTTCGATCTCGTCGGGCCCGAGCACGGGCAGCTCAGCGGTGTTGGTCACCAGCGCCGCACAGGCGATCTCCACCGTGGCGTCGGCGAACACGTCGTCCCCGTAGAGGATGGCGCCGTCCAGCCGGGTCAGCCGGGTCCGTTTCACCAGCTTCACCCCGGCCTGGTGCAGCCGGACGTTCGCCGGCGCCAGATCGCCGGTGCGGGACAGCTGCGTGCCCACCACCAGATCCGGCGAGACGAGCGTGACGTCCCGGCCGGCCGCGGCGAGCCGCTCGGCGACCGCGATCCCGGTCGAGTTACCCAACGGATCCCACACCACCACCGGACCGTCGGCCGGCAACAGATCGACCCCGGCCGCGGCCGCGGTCAGCAACGCCCGCGCGCTCAGCACGACCGCCGCCGGGCCCGGACCACCCGGACCATCCCCGGCCAGGGACACCTCGGGAGCGGGTTCAGGCGTCGGCGCGCTGACCGGGATGGGCTGCTCGCCGTCCCGGCCACCGACCGCGATGATCACCGCGGTGCCGGCTGGCGATGTGCTCCCTTCGATACCTGCTGCTGTGCCCGTTGCTGTGTCGGCTGCTCTGTTGCCTTCGAGACCGGCTTCGAGGCCGGCTTCGATGCCGGTGCGGATGGTCACCCCGAGTCGGGCGCACTCCGCCGCCAACCAGTCGGTGAGGTGGGTGAACCGGGACCGCCCCGCGCCCGCGGCCGCCGCCACCAGCGCCCCGCCCAGGCGGGGTCCGCGTTCCAGCAGCGTGACGTGATGCCCGCGCAGCACCGCGACCCGCGCGGCCTCCAACCCGGCCGGCCCACCGCCGATCACCGTCACCGCAACGGGTACCTGCGCCTGCCCGGCCACCGGCGAGTCGGTCGTCTCATGGCCGGACGACGGTTCACCCACACAGGACACCAGCGGATTGCGGTTGTCGCGTACCTGGCACACCTGGTTGCACAGGATGCACGGACGCGGGGCCCGGCCGGCCCGCACGGTTGCCACCAGCTCCGGGTCGGCGATCTGCGCCCGGGTCATCTCGACCGCGTCGGCGACGCCGTCCGCGAGCGCCGCCTGCGCCATGTCGACGTCCACCACGCTGCCCTGCAGGATGACCGGGACGGCGCGGACGCCGCCACCATCCGGGCCCTGCGTGCTGTCCGTGCTGTCCGGGCCGTTCAGGCCGTTCAGGCCGTTCAGGCCGTTCGTGCCGTTCAGCGCTGCCCGGATGGTGGCGGTGAGCTCGCGGTTGAAGCCGGGCTCCACGTGCATGTCCGGCCGGGTCGCGGCCACCGTGAAGATCGACCCGCGGACCACCACCAGGTAGTCGTACAGCCCGGCCAGAGCGCGGGCGATCTCGACCGCCGCCGCCGGGGTGACACCGGCCCACGGAGCCAGCTCGTCGCAGGACAGCCGCAGCCCGACGATCGCGTCCCCGGCCGCGGCGCGGGTGGCGGTCAGCACCTCCTGCGCGAACCGCAGCCGGTCCGTGCCGTAGTCGTCGCCGCGGGTGTTCGTCAGGCCCGACAGGAACTGGCGCACCAGGCTGTGCTGGCCGGCGTTCACCTCCACACCGTCACAGCCGGCGGCGATCGCCGTACGGGTGGCCTCGGCGAAACCGCGCACGACAGCGTCGATGTCGCCTGGTTCCATCGACTTGGGAACCTCGCGGGTGTTCACCTCCGGTACCTGCGATGGCGCCCACAGCTCCCGCTGGGAGTACGCCGAGCTGCCCTGCCCACCCGCGTGCCCGAGCGCTGCGACCAGCACGGTGCCGTACGGGTGCACCGCGTCCGCGATCGCCCGCCAACCCGCACCGCAGTCGGCGGCGAGGGGAGCCCGTTCGTACGGCCAGTCCGACGGATGGACCGACGCCTCCTCCGTCACGATCACGCCGACGCCCCCGGCCGCCCGCCGGGCGTAGTAGGCCACCGATCGCGACGAGAACGCCCGGCCATGGCACAGGTTGGTCTCGTGCGGCCCGAACAGCACCCGGCTCGGCGCGTTCCGGCCACCCAACGTGAATGGATCTGTGAGCAGCATTGTCGACCTCAGACGTCCTCAGTCTTCGTCAGGCTTCGTTGGCATGCGTGCCGTCCTGCGCCGAGAACCGCGCCGGGCGCTTCTCCTGCCGCGCAAGGATCGCCTCGGCAAGATCCGGCCAGTCGAATGACGCATCCATCAGTTCCACCGATGCCGCGAGCGCCTCGGCACGGGACCGCTCGGCATCGGCGTAGACCTGCTGTTTGATAACGGTAAGCGAGCGAGGAGAACAGTTCGCGGCCAGGTCGCGGGCGTAGTCGAAGGCAGCCCCGAGTTCCGTTCCCGCCGGGACGACCCGTTGCACCAGGCCGATGCGGTGCGCTTCGTCGGCATCTATCGTGCGGCCTGACAGCAGCAGGTCCATGGCGTTCGGCAGGCCCACCAGCCGTTGCAGCAGCCAGGATGCGTTGTACTCGGCGACCAGTCCCAGTCGGGCGAAGGCCGTGGTGAAGATCGCGTCCTTGCTGGCGAAGCGGATGTCCGCGCCCAGCAGCAGGCCGAACCCGATGCCCGCGACCGCACCGTTGACGGCCGCCACCACTGGTTTGGGCGTGCACACGGCGGCGTCTGCGGTAGCGGCCGAGCCCGGCAGGAACTCGCGCAGGGTTTCCGCACCCTGTGCGAGCAGCCCGAGATCCGCACCCGAGCAGAAGCCTTTACCCGCGCCGGTCAGCACGATGGCGCGTACCCGCGGGTCGTCGTCCGCCGCGCGCATCAGCTCGACGTAGCGATCCACCATCGGCGGCGTGAGCGCGTTGCGCTTGTCCGGTCGATTCAGCGTGATGGTGGCAACGCCTTCGGTCACCTCGTAGCGCACGGTGTCGACCCGGTCGTCTCCGAGCACTTCGGTCATACCGGACTCCCTCGGGTTCGGATCGGATCGCGTCGGTGTTCGTGCGGCATCCAGCAGACCAGATGTTGGGCCCACGTGCATACCACGGGCAGCGGGCGATCATCGG
This sequence comes from Protofrankia sp. Cas8, assembly GCF_963555845.1. NCBI lineage: Bacteria > Bacillati > Actinomycetota > Actinomycetes > Frankiales > Frankiaceae > Protofrankia > Protofrankia sp. Cas8. Next base: position 16,499 of record NZ_CAUVXI010000116.1, read on the forward strand.
CAGGTGATCGTGCGCTTGGCGCATGGTCCACCCGAGAGCGCCCAGACCCCTCGGCCGGTCCCTGGCACGGCGTCGAGGTAGATCGTCGTTTACCCGGTTCCCTTTTTTCGATCATTCGATCGTGGGTGTTGTCGGGATGAACATCCGGCGAGACATTGGCAATCATCAATTGTTCTTGTGTTGGAATTGTTGTCTTGCGCACATTGGATGGCGGCTCGTATGGGTGATGTGCCACCACGGGGATGCGTCCAGGGGTGTCCGGCCCGGTGAGGTCGTGACCTGCGGGTTTCGGTCTCTGTGCGGATGGCGGCCAGGCGGGCGGCCCGCTTGTCGTGGATCAAAACATGATGATCGCTTGAAACAATTATCTATAGCAAAACAATGTCGTGAGT
>NZ_CAUVXI010000117.1:0-6575 GCF_963555845.1 Protofrankia sp. Cas8
GACAGGAGTAAGACATTGGCGTCAAGTACCACCAGACCTTTGGTGAGTACCTTCTGGTAGTCAGCCGGAGTAGGAGTGGCATAGCCTTCGAAACCGTCGAACAGACCGCGCAAAACATCACCGGCCTCGCTCCCGAACGCTCCCGGAAAGGTGTCTACGCCTTCTTGATCAATCACGGCGCTGAGCATACTCCGACGCGCCGTGGGCGGTCCCTACGGTGGACGACGAGGCCGTCACACGTTCTGTGACTGACGTCCGGGCGGCTGCTGTACTGCAATTTGTACTGCAACGGGGGTGGACGTCCGTGGACGTCGGTAGACAAGCCCAAGCCCGTGGCCTGCACTGATGAACGTCAGTGGACGCCCGTGGACGTACCGCTGAGGACTACGGATCAAGAGGTTGGGGGTTCGAGTCCCTCCGAGCGCACGCTGGTTGAGGCAGGTCAGAGCCCCGCAGCCGATCACACGGCGCGGGGCTCTGGGCTTTTGACAGCCACGTTGACAGCCTACGGCCTGTCGATCAGACCACGGTTCAGATCTGGACGGTCCAACCGTTGTCGAGCAGCAGTTCGGTAGCGCCCCACTCGGCGCCCACCTCGTCCTCATCGAGATCGTCGAGCCGGACGCGGACGTGCGGGTCATCCCCGTCCGGCACGAGGGTCCATTCGACCTCTCGTACCGTCACCGGCTCCCAGTTCGGATCCGCCCACACCCTCTCACCCACGCGGGGAACCGCCGGCAGGTCGACCGTGCGAGCCAGAGTCAGCGCACGGCGGGCCGTGTCGCGTGCCTCCGCCCGAACCTGATCGGCATCACCGATCAAACCCGCATGCTCGAACACGTCGCCGAGCACCTCCGGAAGCATGTCGCGGAGAGTGACAACAAATTTGATGTCCACGGTCGTCCTTTCTCGGGACAGCTGAAATGTGACGGTCGTTGCCTGTCTGACCTGGGTTGCTACGCGGTTTCGCTGTCGTCGTCGGTAGCCTGGTCGTCGGGGTTGTCGAACCAGGCATCAAGTTTGGTCGCCGCATCCCGACTGCCGGTATCGGCCATATCCACATAGATATCCATGGTCGTCGAGAGCATCGTGTGCCCGAGCATGTCCTGGATCTGCTTCCAGTCCACGCCCAGGGCGTAGGCCATCGTCGCCGCCGTGTGCCGCAAACCGTGCGGCCCCAGATGCGGCAAACCCGCCCGCACGCACAGCTTCGTCAGATGCGTGTTCAGCGCCCGCGGCTCCAGATAGGTACCGACGGTGCTTGGGAAGATCAGCCCGTGGTCGCGCCACCGCTCCCCCATCGTGTGACGTTCCGCCGCCTGCCGCCGGCGCTGCGCCTGCAACGCCGCCACACACCGAGCCGGAAGCGCGATCGTGCGTTGACCGGCTTCGCTCTTCGTCGGCCCCACCACCAGCTGTCGGATACCACCGACGCGGGTCACCTGCTGTTCCACCCGCAGCGTCGCCGCCCGCTCGTTGAAGTCCGACCAGCGCAACGCCAGCACCTCACCCCGGCGCAAGCCGACCATCGCCAGCACCACATACAACGAGGCAAACCGCGTCGGCTCCGCCGCAGCAAGCAGCGTCACCCCGTCCGCCTGACTCAGCGCCACGACCTTCCGCTTCGGTTTCGTCGCCTTCGGAACACGGACGTTCACCGCGACGTTACGCGGCACCTTCTCCATGATCACAGCTTCGTTCAACGCCTGGCGGAGGATCGTCCGCAGGGTCCGCATCGTCGACGCGCTGTACCCGTCGGCGGCTTTCCGGTTGAGGAACCGTTGCAGATCCTCGTGTTTCATCTCGACCAGCCGCAGCCGGCCCAGCGCCGGACGGATATGGACCCGCACCAACGTCTCGTAGTTGACCTTTGTTGACTCGGCCCGGTCCGACGGCCCCACCACCTCGTCCAGCCAGTAATCGAGAAAGTCATCGAACCGTGACCGGCGATCCAACGGCGCCGCCCCTTCCAACTGCGCCGTGCGCAACCGTGTCTGTTCCTCGATCGCCTCCTCCTGGGTCCGGAAATAGCGGACGGTCCGCTTCCGTTTGCCGTTCACATAGCCGTAGTCGATTTCGAGGACCCAGCGCTGACGGTCCTCCCGCCAGTACACCGAGCCTTCACCGTGGCCGCGGCGATTCCCCTTCCCCATAGCCATCACGCCACGTCCCAGGGGTTGCAACCGACACAGCTGAAGTACTCGTTCAGGGCTTCGACCACGGACACCGTCCGCAGTCTGTCGCCGGGTTCGGGCAGCACGAACAATCACTCCTTGCCGAAAGAGAAAAACGGGGGAAAGCGCCGGAGGAGGCGTGATGGTCCGGGGTTCCGGTCCTCTGGGCGCGGAAGGCTCTGCCGGGAAACCGGCCGCGTCCAGGGCGCTACCGCGTCACTTCGTGATCGGCTTCGCCGACCCTGGAGCCGTCCGGCCCCCCGACAGGTAATGCGCCTACCAGAGGAACGGAAGAAAAATGGGGGAGAAGCGAAAGACCGCGACCACCGGTCAGGGCCGCTGGGACTGCGCGGGCACTCTGCGATATGGGGCGATATCGGGCACCCAGCCGCCGGCCGGACCAGGCCCGTACGGTGGGCGAGTTGCCGGGAACGCGGCGCCGGGGATCGCGCGGAACACCAACACGACGTCAACGTCCCCGAGCGCTTCGACGAAGACCGCGTCGGTGGGGATCGTAACCGCGGTCCGGGCGACATCGAAGGGGTCGGCTCCCGGTTTGACGGTCATCTCGTAGAAGCCGTGGCCGGGGGTGTCGAGGCGGACGAAGGGTCGTCCGTCGGAGGGGTCGCGTGGTGGGTCGAGGTCAGGCGGAATGATGGGTGGCACGGTCTGCGCTCCTTGTTCGAGAAGGGGTGCGGATCGAGGTCCCGGTGTGGTGTTCCTGCACCCGCCGGGGCCGCTTATTCGATCTTTCTGTTGTGACGGTTTGCGACGTGTGCCGGGTGGACCACGAGCCCATGGGTCGATCGGGGCGAGTTGCCGAACACCAGCCGTTCCCCGGCCCCGTGCGAGCGTGGTCATGCTGCCGCCTCCCCGTCGGAGAGCCCGCGGAGCCGATCCACGTAGGTGACGAGTGCGGCCCGCGGGATCCGCCGTGCCCGCCCGATCCGGACGGATTCGATCAGTTCGGCATTCAGCAGCTCGTAGACCGTCGTGCGGCTCACGCCGAGCAGCTCAGCGGCTTCCGTGGGGGTGAGAAGGAGCTTGTGCACGGTTCCTCCGGTCGTCGGGTCAGGCCGCACGGGGCATGCTCGGGTCGGTTGCCGAAACCGGGTGGGGATCCCCGCGAGCCGCACGGGCCGCGTCGAGTTGGGCGCGCCAACGGTGCCGATCCGCGACCGCGCGCAGCAGCAGGTGTTCCCGGCGGGGCGTCGCCGGATCACCGGGGCGGAGAAGCTGCCAGATCACCCGGTCGGGTGCGGCGCCTTGGCCGCCATCGCCGCTGTCGGTGTGGCCGAGGACCGCGAGCTGTTCCCGGATCCACACCTTCCGATCTTCCTTGTGGTCGGCAAGGGTTTTCCCGGACCATTTCCGCGAGACCAGCACGCGGCGTCCGCCGAAGCCGAGGGTTTCGCGCCGGTGGACTTTGCCCTTGCACCGTCCCGGCACCAGGCCCGCCCGCGGATTCTTCGGCTGGACGCCGTAACGCAGCCAGTTCGCGCAGCCCGGCGAGCACGGTTCGTACCGCAGCGCGTCGGCGAGCCGGTCGACGTGTGCCCGTTGCGCGTCGGTGGCGATGGCGTGGCAGGTGTCCAACGACTTCGTCAGGTACTTGCACAGGTAGCCGATCAACCGGCCGGTGTTGCTGTTGGTCGCGGTGACCCCGTCCGCGCGGACCTGCACCCCGAACCGGACGACGTGGGCGGGTTCGGCATCGTCGCCGATCGCGTCCAACGCCTCATCCCAGGTCGGCAACGGCGTGCCCGAGTCCGGGTCGAGGTAGCCGCCCGCTTGCTCGTCCCAGACGGGCAGCCGGTCGGCGCTGTAGACCGGCCGGTCGCAGGCTGGCCACCACACCTGGTGATACGTCGCCGCGGCGACCTGGCGGAGCAGTACCCGGGGGATCGTGCCGCGCATCGCCGCGTGCAGATGAGGCGCCAACCGCCGTTGCGGTTCCAGGCAGGCGAAGTACTGAATGTCCCAGCCGACCGCCCGGCGCAGGTTCTGCCAGAACCGATCAACCAGTTTGGGAAAGTGGATCGCGTCGCGGGCCGCCCGCCGGTAGTCGTAGCCGTCCGGGTCCACCGGGGTGCCCTCCGAGGTGACCCGGCCGTAGCTGTCGCAGGTCAGCGTCAGGAACATCGACGGCCGCCACACCATCCCGTCCGATCCGGTGAACGTCCGCCCGACGGTGCGCCGATCCACCGGCAGCCGGGGAAGATCCGGGGCATCCTGCCGCCGCCGGGTTGACCGGGTCCGTCGTGGCCGGTCGCGACTGTCCGGCGCGGTCTTGCCGCGCACGCCGAGATCTGCCAGCGCTTCGTCCACCTGCGAGATCAGGTCGTCGACTCCGCCGATCTGATCCACATCGTGACCGGTCACAGCGTCGGTGCGGACCGCTTCGAGATCCGCCCGGAGCTGGACCAGCGTCTTCGCATCGTCGGTTGGCGGGTCGGGGTCGGGGAGCGGTTCGTCATCGAGATGCCACCCGGCCTTGCACTGCGCCATCCGGAGCTTGCGGGCACGTTCCGCGCACGGCGGGCACTTGCATGCCAGCGTGGCCCCGCATGGCACCGGGATGATCTCGGTTTCTCCGGTAATCATGTCCACGCGGCGCATCGCCAGTGGTCGGATACACACCCCGTTCTCCGCCGCGACCGCCTCGAGGACGTGGCGGGCGAGTGGTTGGCGCAGGCGGGCGGCCCGGCTGCCCGCCGGCGGGGTGCTCACCTCGGTCATGCCGCCCGTCCCTCCTGTCCGTGGTCCTGGCCGTCATCGTCGAGATCGGGGTGAGGTTGGTCGGGGTGGTCGGGTGGCGGTTCCCGGCAGCCGCACACCCGCCACCGCCCTGCCGGGATCTGGCAGCCGTCATCCGCCCAGTGCGCGACCCACAGATGCCGGCACCAGTCGCAGACCGGCAGCGGATACACCGGCGCGTAGTCCTCCGGACTCGCGGTCATGCCGCCCGCCCGTCCACATCCGGTGTCCAGCCGTCCGGACCGTCACCGACCAGGTCGATCAGTTCGGCGACCGCCGGCACCGGATACCGATGGGCCATCCGGGAGATTTCGGCGTCGTCGACCCAGGCCGCCCGCACCCGGACCGGGTCGGCCTGGCCGTCCAGGAGCACATAGCCGACCCCGGGCATGTCCTCGCCGATCTCGTCGGCCCGTGCCCCGCGGTCGCGGGCACCATCACCCAAGACAAGGTCGACCTGGTCGGCTTCGGTCATCCGCAGCGCGACCCGGACCGGGAACAGATCCCGAAACGGCAGCACCTCTTTGCGGGGATCCTGCACCGCCCCGATCACGGCGACGCCGGGTGCGCGGCCTTGGGAAAGCAGCAGCGGCAACGACGCCGACAGGCGCCGCTTGAGCTCCCGGTCGGTGACATAGGAGGTCAGCGACGCGATCTCATCGACGATCACGACGATCAGCGGTTCGCCGGTCGTCGGAGTGTGCAGCCGGCTGACCCCACGCAGCCGGGCGGCGCGCTTGCGCATGACCGCCACCGCGTCGTCGAGGAGATCGGCGATGCTGTCGGTGTCGGTCGCGAACCGGGAGAACATCGCCTGCCCGAACGCCAGTTCCATCCCGCCTTTGGGGTCGGCTACCCACAGTTCGACGAGGCCGGCGCGGACCGCCGGGCCAAGGCCGCGGATCGTCGCCCACACCGCCGCGCTCTTCCCCGCCCCGGTCGCCCCCGCGATCAGCACATGGGCGCCGCGGACCGGCAGCCGCCACAGCTCGCCGTCTTCCCGGCGGCCGATCGGAATCCCGGACAGGTCCACCGGACCGTCATCGTCGCCATTGCCGGTTCCGTCGGCGTCTGGACCGTCGAGATCCGCCGGGGGGATGGGGACGGCCAGGGGATCGCGGCGGGCGAAGTCCACCCAGATGAACCCCACCCGATCGGAGCGGATCCGACACGACCGAGCCCGGAAGGCGTGCCGGAGTGCGTCGGCCTGCTCCGCCCACAGCTCGGGGGTCTGCCCGTAGAGCAGCTCGATCCGGAGCTGGTCGCCCCACCGGTCCGACCGGATCGTCCGAATGCGGGGGAACGTCTCGGCGAAGGAGACCCGGTCGCCGTTGGACACCGGAATCCGAATCGCCAGATCCGTATGGACCATGACGGGCCGCCAGCGCCACCGGTAGATGACCAGCAGCCGCAACCGTCCGCGGATCCAGCGGACCAGCCAGGTGAACGACCGGCGATGGACCAGCCGCCACACCACACCGACCGCGACCAGGGCGACGAGCAGCACGCCGAGCCCGACCAGCCCGAACCGCTGACGGACCACCGCCACCGCGAGCAGAACGGCCACCGCCACCGGATGCCGGACGAGAAACACGACCACATGGGCGCCTATCCGGCCGGCCAGCCCGAGCAGGACCGCCCACA
>NZ_CAUVXI010000117.1:6929-15458 GCF_963555845.1 Protofrankia sp. Cas8
GCGGCATGTCGATTTTGGGATGCCTGGTCGGTACCTCGGGAAACGGCCGGGAGCCGTTGATTCTGGCCATGACAGATCACACCCACCCAGCATTGGAAGAATCAAGAATCAGCGGTCCGGAACCGGCGAAGAACAGCGCTCGCAATCGGTCCCGGCACCCGCGAGGAGAAGAACCAGACTCAGGCCGCTACCACAGCCCCGTTAGCGGTGTCGTCGGCTTTGCGGTCCAACAGGAGCCGTTCACATTCGATCAGATAATCGTTGGCCGCTTTCACCAGCGCATACGCGAAATCCACATGGTCGGCGGTCACCGTGCAGTCCTTCACGGAGACCGCCAGATGGGCGCCGGGGGTGTCCAGCGCGAGGATCGGCCGCTCGTCCGGGTAGGTGAAGCAGCGCACCGACCACTCCGACCCGACGTGCACGCCCACATGCCAACCTGACCGGACCGGCGCCCGCTCAGCGTCCGTGGTCGTGGTGGTGGTCGGCGCGGTCATGCCGCCGCCCGCCCCGAACCCGTGCGCACCGGCCGCATCCCCTTCGCCCGCAACGCCAACCCCTGCTTCGGGGTAGGGCCGAACCTGTTCACCCACGGCATGACCGTCAATCCCTCGAACTCCACCGGCCGCAACGCCGTGCCCGCCAACGGCTCCGGGGGCACCGGCTGAACCGGCCCGGGAATCTTCACCTTCACTTCCGCCGACCCAGCCCGTGCGTTCGGGTCGGCGTCCATCACCCGCACCGCCCACAGCAGTTCACCGGTCTCCTTGTCCCGCTCCTGCGCATCCGGCACCCCCGCCTTCGACTTCTCAAAGTCGTTCGCCGCTTCCACCCCGAGCACGAACGCGCCGTGGGGAAACACATCCCCGAACGCCACCGGAATCCACCGCGGTATCGCCATCGCCGCCTACCTCCGTAGGGATCAGGTCCGGATGTTGCCGGCATCTCGCCGCGTTCCGGACAGGTCCCACAGTGCACCGCTCACGGAGCGCTCGCCAAGCGCTTTCCAGCCGGTGTATACACCCGCTGGATAATTTCCGATATCCGACCGTAGATCCGAATCGGAGGTGCACCGCACCACTATCTTTGCTGTATGACAAACGGTGTTCCGGTGCACACCGCTCGCGGCCCGCGCCACGACGAGGACTGGAGCGCGGTTGCCGACGCGGTCAACGCGCGGATGGCCCACGAGCGGATCGGACAGAAGGCGCTCGCCGACGCCTCCGGGGTGTCGGTGGCGACGCTGCGCCGAATCCAGCACGGCGCCCACGGCCGCCGGGTCCAGAACACGACGTTGACCGCGATCGCCCGCGCCCTCGGCTGGCCCGACGACCACCTGATCCGGGTACTCCACGCGGGAGGCACCCCCACGAGCGTCGGTCAGCCCGCCGAGCGGGAGATCCTCGCCGGCATTGGTCGCATCGAACAGTGCTTGGACGACGTCTGCCGCCGCCTGGCCGCGGTCGAGAAACTCGTCACCGCGCAGGCGGCAAACAGGTAAGGGGCCAGCACCCCGACAACGGACGTTTACGCCCGCCGGGATCCTGACCCCTTATCCTTCCCCGCGGTCTTCGCCGCGCGACTACCTCAGCCCGGCACGGATGTCGTTTCGCCCGGCTCCCACGACGACGCCAGCTCAGCGACCGGCCGGAACACAAGCGTCACGTCCACGTCGCCGAGCGCTTCGGTGAACCCCACCCCGTCCGGCAACGCCGCCCAAGCCCGCAGCACCTCCGCCGGCCGGTCCGCGGGACGAATCGTGATCGAGCAGGTGTCCCCGTCGACGAAGACCCGCCTGTCTGCCCCGTTGGTCATCGGCCGCCGGCCCGCCGCACCGACCGTGCCAACGCCGCCCCCAGCAGCACCCGCCCGGCCGCCGGCGCCGTGGCAGTGTCGACGAAGAAGAACAGCGGTGTCACCTGGTAGTCGTGCCAGCCGCTTTCCACCGCGAACAGCTCCGCCGCCGCAGGCGAATCAAACGTGATCGTGGTGTCGCGGACCCGTCGTTCGTCGCCCGGTTCGAAACGGACGACACCGTAAAGGACAGGCAGCCGCTCACCACCGTCTCCGCTGGTCGCTGGGCTTACCGTGGGCTCTGTCGCTGGCCGCATCCCATCCCGCTTTCGTTTCCGCTGGTTGGACACCGACCCGACCCCACGGCGATCACTTCTCGACATGGACCCGACCGGCTCCCGCCCACGATTACGAGCCTTACGGGCGGTGAAAAGGTCGCCGGCCGTATACACCCGGTGGTTAAACTGGCGGACGGTGCACAGCATGAGACCGATTGCGCCCAACCATCCCGCCAGGGAGGCAGCCGTGACGTCCCGCAACCATGAGCTACCCGCTCCACCCGCCGGTCTGTGGGACCGCCCGGACATGGCCCAGGCCCTTGACCTGCGCGACATGGCCACGGTGTTGAAGACTTTCCAGAAATGGACCGGCGCCACCCAAGGGCAAATCGCTACCGCGTGTGGCATGCCGCAGTCGCACATCAGCGAGATCCGTAACGGGAAACGGCAGGTGATAACGCTCACCGTCTTTGAGCGGCTCGCGAGCGGCCTGAACCTCCCCCGCGCCCGCCTCGGCCTGGACGACGAGACAACCCACCGGGAAAGCCCGACGACCACCGCCACCGGATCCGACGAACCCACCGCGAACACGCCCGCACAGCCCACCCGCCGCACGGTGTCACTCGGCCTCTCGGCCGCCATCGGTATCGAGATGCTCCCCGGCGAACTGGTCACCACGACCGCCCGGGAGTCCGCCGCATTCGTGCAACGCATCGGCAGCGCGACCGTTGACCCCCTGCTGATCGAACAGCTCGCCGACGACGTCGCGCGCCTGGCGGTCGACGCGATCGCCACGCCACCCGAAGACATGTTGGCCGAGGCCCACCACATGCGCACCCAGGTATTCGCCGCCCTGGACCAGGGATGCCGTCCCGGACAGATGCGCGACCTCTACCTGATCGGCGGCCAGCTTTCGGGCATCCTCGCCTATGCCGCTCTCGACCTCGACAAACCCCGCGCGGCCATGACCAACGCCCGCAGCGCCCTGATGTGCGCCGACATGGCCGGGCACACCGGCCTTGCCATCTGGGTCCGCGGTACCCAAAGCCTGATCGCCCGGTTCGCCACCCGCTACGCCGACGCCCACCAGTACATCCACGCCGGAATGGCACTGCACCCCACCGGCGCGGGACTCGCGCGCCTGGCCAGCGGCGAAGCACAGTGCCTGGCCCACTTCGGCGACAGCACCGGCACCCGCGCCGCACTCACCACCGCCGTCAAGGCCATCGACAACCCGGGCACCCCCGGCGACATCGACACCGGTCTGTTCACGTTCACCCGCGCGAAAACCCACTACTACGGTGCAAGTAGCCTGATCTGGTTCACCGACCGCGCCGACGCGGCAGCTGCGGAAGACGCCGCTACCACCGCCATCGACCTGTTCCAGAACGGGCCGTCCGAGGAACGTTTCCTCACAGACGAGATCCTCGCCCATATCTACCTGGCGACCGCCCGGCTCATCCTCGGCAATATCGACGGAGTCGTTGACGCTCTGCAACCGGTGCTGACCATCCCGCAGGAGAACCGGGTGTCCTGGCACCGCCGCCGCCTCGACCGCATCGCCTCCATGCTCAACGCCCAGCGCTACCACAACGCCGACAGCGCCGCCGACCTCCGTCACGAGATCGCCGCCTTCTGACCCTGGCCCGTTCGCCGTCACCGCAGCAGCCTTGGGCCGAGCGCTCAGGAACCGCACCCGAACCGCGCATCCAGCGGACAGGAACCGCTCACAGCAGGCATCGTGTGGGCAGGCATCCGGTCGGCAAGGAGGCGCGGCACATGGTCACGGTACGAGTCGTCCGAGTCTTCACCGATCGTGCCGGCAGGCACGGTAACCCCCTCGGCATCATCGAGAACGCCCCGGTCACCGTCCCCGACCGTGACCGCCGGCAGGCCCTCGCCGCCGCTCTCGGCTACAGCGAAACCGTGTTCATCGACGATCCCGACAAAGCCCTCATCACGATCTACACGCCACTTCGGGAACTTCCGTTCGCCGGCCATCCCGCCGTCGGTGCCGCCTGGATGATCGCCCGTCTCACCGGGACCCACCCCGAGGTTCTCCGGATGCCCGGTGGCGACGCCGCGACCTGGACCGATCAGGACGGCGTGTGGGTCCGCGCCCCACTCGCGATCACCCCGCCATGGTGGCATGAACGGCTCACCAGCGCCGCGCAGGTCGACGCCCTCACCGGACCGATCAACCCCGCCCAGGAGATGACCCAGGTCTGGGCCTGGCAGGACGAAATTACCGGCACCGTGCGTGCCCGGACCTTTGCCGGTCGACTCGGCATTGTCGAAGACGAAGCCACCGGATCAGCCTCTATGCGCCTAGCGGCCGCACTCGGACGGCGCCTCATCATCCACCATGGCCACGGTTCCATCGTTCATGCCGAACCCGGACCTCCCGGACACGCCGCCATCGGCGGCCACGTCACCGAAGACGACCCCCGCATGCTCTGACCAACTACCGCAACACCCGACCAGATCTCGGATATAAGCCCGCAAGTTGCCGAATTATCCGGTTTAGGATCAAGGCGCGGCACGGGCCGCGCCGCGCGACGGCTGCGCGTGGCGCTGGCGCGCCATGCTCGCCGGACGCGTCGCCAGCCCGCCACCGCGCACAACCCAGACCAGGAATGGCACGTACGCCAGGCATACCGGAACCTGTGGGCATTCCGGCCAGACCGACCGCCGCCGGATGAGCGAATCCACGCCGTACCGAGCGGCACGGATTCGCGATGCTGGTTCTGTTCCGTGATCCGGTTCACCGAACACTGGTGCGCGTTCAGATATGCGCAGCCGCGCGACCACCGGAGACCATCGCCGGCAGGCCAGAGCCAAACGAAAAACGAGCGGGGGGCACGCCATCTGGCAGCCGGGAGACAGCACCAGGTCGCTTCGCTCCCCGGGCAGCCCGACCCCTCACCCGCCATGATGAGACCGTCTGTGGTTACCGACAGCACAGTCGATCTTGATCGAGTGATGAAAAACCGTCACAGCTATCCGTCAAGATCAGACAGATTGCGTCGGATCAGGACGACTGACGGGTGGTCGGGGCCGTAGACCGTCTCGGCGATCGCCAGCGCCCGCTGCAACAGCGGCAGCGCTTCCCCGGCCCGTCCCAGGGTTTGCAACGCCAACGCCAGGTTGTTCAGTCGGGTGGCGACGTCGGGATGGTCGGGGCCGTAGGCAGCCTCGTTGATCGCCAACGCCCGTGCGTACAGCGGCAGCGCGTCGGTGGCCCGCCCCAAGGTTCGCAGCGCTTCTGCCTGGTTGTTCAGGCCGGTGGCGACGTCGGGATGGTCGGGGCCGTAGGCGGCCTCGTTGATCGCCAACGCCCGTGCGTACAGCGGCAGCGCGTCGGTGGCCCGCCCCAAGGTGTCCAGCGCCGCCGCCTGGTTGTTCAGGTCGGTGGCGACGGCGGGGTGGTCGGGGCCGTAGGCGGCCTCGTCGATCGCCAGCGCCCGCTGCAACAGCGGCAGCGCGTCGGTGGCCCGCCCCAAGGTGTCCAGCGCCGCCGCCTGGTTGTTCAGGCCGGTGGCGACGTCGGGATGGTCGGGGCCGTACACGGCCTCGTCGATCGCCAACGCCCGTGCGTACAGCGGCAGCGCGTCGGTGGCCCGCCCCAAGGTTCGCAGCGCCGCCGCCTGGTTGTTCAGGCCGGCGGCGACGGCGGGATGGTCGGGGCCGTACACGGCCTCGTTGATCGCCAACGCCCGTGCGTACAGCGGCAGCGCGTCGGTGGCCCGCCCCAAGGTGGCCAGCGCCGCCGCCTGGTTGTTCAGGTCGCGGGCGACGTCGGGATGGTCAGGGCCGTACACGGCCTCGTCGATCGCCAACGCCCGTGCGTACAGCGGCAGCGCGTCGGTGGCCCGCCCCAAGGTCCGCAACGCTTCTGCCTGGTTGTTCAGGTCGCGGGCGACGTCGGGATGGTCGGGGCCGTAGACCGCCTCGTCGATCGCCAGCGCCCGTGCGTACAGCGGCAACGCGTCGGTGGCCCGCCCCAAGGTGGCCAGCGCCAACGCCTGGTTGTTCAGGTCGATGGCGACGTCGGGATGGTCAGGGCCGTACACGGCCTCGTCGATCGCCAACGCCCGCTGCAACAGCGGCAGCGCGTCGGTGGCCCGCCCCAAGGTGGCCAGCGCCGCCGCCTGGTTGTTCAGGTCGCGGGCGACGTCGGGATGGTCAGGGCCGTAGACAGCCTCATCGATCGCCAACGCCCGCTGCAACAGCGGCAGCGCGTCGGTGGCCCGCCCCAAGGTGGCCAGCGCCGCCGCCTGGTTGTTCAGGTCGCGGGCGACGTCGGGATGGTCGGGGCCGTACACGGCCTCGTCGATCGCCAACGCCCGTGCGTACAGCGGCAACGCGTCGGTAGCCCGCCCCAAGGTTCGCAGCGCTTCTGCCTGGTTGTTCAGGTCGGCGGCGACGTCGGGATGGTCGGGGCCGTAGACAGCCTCGTCGATCGCCAACGCCCGCTCGAACAACGGCAACGCCGCGGCCGGCCGGCCGTGTTCGCCCAGGTAGGTTCCGGTCCGGTCACACAACCAGGACAGGCCATCGATCGTGGCGTCAGCATCGGTATGGCCGAGCACGGCGGTGACGTGGGGCAGGTAGACCCGCCACACCTGCCAAGCGTCCGGGTTCCCCATGATGTCGGTGGGCAGGATGCCGCCCAGCAGCCGCACCAGGGTCCCGGCCCGCGCATGCCGTACCTCACCGCTCATGGCACGCCGGGTCGCAGCCTGCACGAGACGGTGGACGTCTACCGTGTCCTGATCACAGCGGGCCAGGCTGTACTCGACCAGCGCGCCGACCGTGTCATTCCACTCCGCCCGGTTACCGGCCGCGTCCTTCAACAATCCGTCATCGAACCCGGCCGGATCCGCGAACAGCCCCAAAGGGATCTTCTCCGGGTCACATAATGCCCACAGTTCCAGCAGGTCCACCGCGGCCGGACACTCCCCGCGCAGATGCCGCATCGACAGCTCCCACAGCACCGCCACGGTGACCCCCGGCCGGTCGGCCACATCCCCTTCCCTTTTCCCGAGCATGTCGCCGAGGTGATCGGCGAGTAGATCGGCGTACTTGCCCGGTAGGGTGCCAGTCCGGTCGAGATAGCCCGCGGCCTGCTCCACCGCCAACGGCAAATCCCCCAGCAGGTCACAGATCCGATCCGCGACCGTCGGATCCAGCGACGGGAACCGGTCCGTCAGGATCTGCACCGACTCGGCCCGCGGCAGCAGCGGCACGGTGAGGGTGGCACCGAGAGCGGTCAAGCCCCGCAGCCGCGACGTCACCAGCAGCCGGCCCGCCCCCGGCGACGGACGCCAACCCTTAATCATCTCGATTGTTCCGGGGTCGTCGGCGTTGTCGAACACCAGCAACGACCGCGGCCGGTCAGCCCACGCCGCCACTACCGCGGCCGGCTCCGCATCCACCGACAACCCCACCACCGGAGCCAACCCGGCCAGATACCCCCCGATCAACTCCGACTGCTCAGCCGGCACCCAACCCACCCGATCGAACCCGTCGGCATACCGGTGGATGTACTCCACCACCAGCGCGGTCTTCCCGACCCCACCCATCCCCGCCACCGCGGTCACCGCCACCGACCCCGCAGTTGCCAGCCGGTCGTGCACTTGATCGAGTAATGATTCGCGGCCGACGAAATGCGCCAGCCGGGCCGGCACACCCCACATCGACGGCAGATCCGGCGGGAACACCGGAGCCGTGGGGGACACCGACCCCAGCGTGGGCAGCGCGCCCGGAAAAGGCGGCTCCGCATCCGGCGGGCCTGGCTTAAAGCCCGCGGCTTTCACCACCCGATCCTGGGCTGTCTCCCGGTCCACCCCGAACAGGTCCACCGCCGCGATCGGACCCAACAACCCCGGAGGATCGCAGTCCTCCACCCGGAACACCAAGAGCTTCCGCTCCCGGCCGAGCGGATCGATCCGCACGGCCGCGTACCACTCCACCGACCCGAACCTCGAGTCCAGATAGGCCGTTGACAGTACTGCTACTGTCCGCGCAGACGAGCGCGCCGCCTGGTCCATCTGATGGACGAAATTCGATCCCGGACCGAAATCCCACGCCTGGATCACCACCCGGTAACCGGCGGCTATCAACGTCCAGGCGATCCACTTCGCCCACGCCTCGTCTTTCCCGGTGTAGGAGACGAAGAAATCCGAGCCGGTAACCTCACTGCCCCCCACGGTCACCCGCCCAGCATGCCACTACCACCCAACACACCCGAAACCAGCCGATCGACGGGCATCGTCCGACACCAGCCCGGGTCACGATGACAGCCAACGTGACAGCCCAGCCCACGAACAGCCACGGACACCGGCGTACCTCCCCAGACATCCGAGCCCAGGTCACCGGACTCGGCGCACGCGAGCGGACGTCCACGGAAGATCGCGAGCAAACTACGGATCAAGAGGTTGGGGGTTCGAGCCCC
>NZ_CAUVXI010000117.1:15580-16942 GCF_963555845.1 Protofrankia sp. Cas8
CAGGTCAGAGCCCCGTACTGGATCACCGGTACGGGGCTTCTGATCGTTTTATAGCAACGGATGCGGTGAAGGAGGCTGCAGATCGGCCACTAATGCACGCATGTTGCTTAGTTATGCCACTTGGTACAGGCGATCTCTTGCCTGCGCATTAGTTATGCGACGGTCGCTCATAGTAGGCACCCCGCTTCGCTCCCAGCAGAACAAGCTCGCCCTTGTCAGCCAGACGCTGCAACAGCCGAGTCGCCTGCGACGGAGACAGAGCGCAAAGATCGGCGACATCACCGCGAGTGATACGACCATGAGCATCGACATAACTCAACACCATCTGCTCCTGCTGCAACGGCTCAAATCCGCGTACCCGGACGTACGCTGCCGACTCCCGCAAGGCGCGATACACCGCCGCGGCTAGGTGATAGGTCCGCCCACTGCCCTCGCCCCGTGCCTCGACAAGGCCACGCTCGACCATCCGGGACAACTGGCGGCGCGTCTCGGCCTCGCTGGTCTGCAACAAACCGGCCACCTGAGCCGCACTCAGACGGCGGTCATGGAGAAGTTCTGTGACGACCTGGAGATCCGACAACCTCAACGGATGGCCGGCGCTATCCTGCTCCAGAACATACCGCGTCAGTGCAAGATCCGCCGGGCCGCCGGGAAGTACAGCCACCACGCCTGAATCGGTCGTCCGGCCGTAGTCAGGAGGGCTGTGGCCGAAACGCAACTGCTCCTCAAAGATCCGATTGATGCCGCGGCCGGTACGCTCGACGATACCCGCCCGCTTGAACGCATCGGTAAGTAGCGGATTACGCGGATGCGGCGGGGCGACGAGCAGATTATCCAACCGGACGCCAGAAGGGAAACCACCCGGATTGGAAATCTCAAGCTGGTCATCCTTCCACTGAACATGAACAGCACCACGCGCGGTATAATCACGGTGGATCAATGCATTGGCGAGCGCCTCACGGAACGCCACCGCCGAGTAGGTCGGGACTGCGACGCGGAGCAATCCAAACTGGATCTCCTCCTCGGTGTTACGCGCGTTGAAGCGAGCCAGCATCTCCTCGGCCAAACGAAACAACGGCCACCGGAAGAAGTCGTTGACCTCCACGGCAAGACCGCGTAGGACCTGGAAAGCCGCTTCGTGCGTAGGAAGGAAACGGCGTAATGCGTCCTCCCGACCGAACAACAGGAGCGCCCCAGCGAGCACGCTGACAGTATCCCCGTCACTCCGCACAACACCGAGAGCCTTGGCGATGTCAAGATCCGACAGTCTTGCAAGCACAGCGTCGCCACGTCCATGCGACTCCGCCACAAGCCGACGCAACCGGTCGAACTCCAACGCCTCAAGATCGCCCCATTCGACCT
>NZ_CAUVXI010000118.1:0-2107 GCF_963555845.1 Protofrankia sp. Cas8
GGCTCGACGCCCTCGCCGCCCGCCACCGGGCAGGCGCCGTAGCCGAAGACGCTGACGTCGAAGTAGTGCCTGGCCCGGCCGCCGACCTCCTTCGCCGACTTCACGCACAGATCGAGCAGGATCTTGTTCACGGCGCGGGCGGCGCCATCGGCGAGGGTACCCCCGCTGGACTGCCACGGCTGCTTCATCGAGTCGGACCGGTCGAGCAGGAACATGATGCAGCCGGGGTTGGTACGGGAGAAGGTCTGCTCGTACATTCGTCCATCCGTCCTGGTCAGCGGGTATTTCGGCGGCGACTCGCGACGACGACGACCGGCCACGCGGCTCCGGGCTGCCAGGTCCACTCGTGGCCATCGACGCGGCAGTGGAACGCGTATCCCGCACCGGCGTGCCGGACGTCGAGGCGGAACGCGCCGCATCGCGGGCACTGCACGACGCGGGCGGAGTCGCGCAGCTCCCCGAGATCGCGCGGAGCCGGGCGGGCCGGCGCGGTCGCCGCGGGTGCCGCGGCCGGCGGGGCGTCCCTGTTCCACCACTGCCCCGCGGGCGGGGCGCTGCCTGCCGGCTGCCCGACCGGCAGCACAAGCTTCGTGGCCTCCGGCTGCGAGGTCTGCGGCTGCGAGGTCTGCGGCTGCGCGCCGCCGGCGCCCGGCCCGGACGACGGGCGCCTCAGTTCCGGCGATTGGGCGCGGTCCGTGACCGGTTGCCCCAGCAGAGCCGCGAGCAGCGTGCCTGCGGCGGCGGACCCGAGAACCACGGCGAGCGTCGTCCCGAACGGGCGGTCCTGGAACCGCAGGGCCCAGCCGAATCCGGCCGCGACGAGCGCCGACGTCGCGAGCAGCGGGAGCTGGAGCCGTCCCGCCGCGGGCCGTCCCGTCACGACTTCTCCAGGCGGAACCGCACGTCGGCGGCCGGGTTGGTGACCGGCTGGCACTGCTGGCCGGTCGTTTTCGAGTCGGCGAACCGCCAGCCGGTCGGCAGGTCCAGGCAGACCGTCGCGTTCAGCGGCAGCTTGGACGGCGTGAACCGCCCGGTCTTGTCGAGTACGTAGCTCTGTAACACGCGCTCTGCGTCGCGGATCGTGACCGTGCTGATGCTCGGGACCTGGACGCCCTTGTCCGTCGTCTCCGCGACCACCTGGACCGGCTCGACGGTCAGTTTGGTCTCCCTGCCGTCGGATATCTGCTCCCGGCTCTCCCGGCTGCACGCCGACGCCGGCTTCGGCCCGACCAGCCGCACCGGGGCCGCCGACGAGACCACGCACACGTCCTGGTCGCGGACCTGGACGGTCAGGTCGGCCAGGAGCCGGGCATCCGCCGCCAACACAGTGACGGTGACCCCCTCCCGCGGCAGGATGAGGCTTGACAGCGCGACGGCACCGAACGCGATCACCGCCGCGTACCCGGGTGCCAGCGCCGGGTGCCGCCACGGCGACGCGCGACGCTCTGTCACACGCATGTGAACGGCGAGTTGACGCTGCCCGAACCGGTCCGGTTCGGGGCGGAGACGACCACCGTGAAACCCCCGCCGCCGGAGTAGCTCCCGCCGATACGGACGACCTCGCTCTCGTCCTCGTGGAGGAACCCGGACGACGGGGTGACCGAGACACCCGACGCGGACGTGGCCTTCCAGCGGATCGCCCCGTGGTAGGCGGAGATCTTCAGCTTGCTGTCGATACTCGCGCAGTCGACGCGGTTAGTGCTGTTCGTGCCCCGCTGCGTGACATTCGGGGTTCCCGTCGAGTCCGCCGTCGCGCTCGTCGTGACGTTCGGGGTTCCCGTCACCTTCGATGTCGCGCTCGTCGTGACATCCGGGCGCCCACTCGTGCCCGACCCGCCCGTGCCGCCGCCGAGACCGGGCGAGCTGGAGCAGGCGGTGATCTGGCCGCCGACGACCGCGAGTACGACGATCGTGGCAAGCACGCGTGCGAGCACCTTCAGCGCAGCCTTCATGGGAAGGAGTCTCGGGCGGACCGCGACCGGGCACATCGGTGCCGACACCGGCTTCCGGGACCGGTTTTCCCAGTGCTGGCACCGAGGTCGGGGCCGGAGACCGGGTGCTACCGTCCGTGCGATGGACCGGGTGGCGGTGGGCCGCGTCTTCATCG
>NZ_CAUVXI010000118.1:2336-16673 GCF_963555845.1 Protofrankia sp. Cas8
CGACGACAACGCGCCGTTCCGCGCCGTCGCCCGCGCGCTCCTGGAAGGCGGCGGCTACCAGGTGGTGGGCGACGCCGCGACCGGGGCTGAGGCGCTGGCCGGCGTGCCCGAAGCGGACCCCGATGTCGTGCTGCTGGACGTCACCCTGCCCGACATGGACGGGTTCAGCGTCTGCCGGGCGCTGCACCGCGCGGCCCCCGGCGTCACGGTGGTGTTCTGTTCGGTGCGCGACGCCGAGCACTACGGCGACGCGGTCGAGCGGTCGTCCGCGGCCGGGTTCCTCCCCAAGTCGACGCTGTCGGCGGCCGCGCTGGCGCTGATCGTGGCGCGTCAGGCCGACCGCAGGTAGACGAGTACCGCGAGGACGCGGCGGTTGTGCTCGGCCTCGTCGGGCAGCGCAAGCCGCTGAAAGACGTTGCGGACGTGCGTCTCGACGGTGCGCGTCGTGAGGTGCAGCTCATCGGCGATCGCGTTGTTGGACCGGCCCTGCGCCATCAGCGCGAGGACCTGCCGTTCCCGCGGGCTGAGCTCGGCCAGCTCGTCGCGCCAGCCCCTGCCGCCGACGAGCAGCGGAACGACCTCGGGGTCGAACGCGCAGCCGTCGGCGGCCACCCGGCGGACGGCGTCCAGGAAGTCGGGCCCGGTGACCCGGTCCTTGAGGAGGTAGCCGACGCCGCGCGCGGTGTGCCCGACCAGCTCGTCGAGGTGCGCGACCTCCAGATACTGCGACAGCACCAGCACGCCCGTCCCGGGGTGGCGCTGCCGCAGCAGCACGGCCGCGCGCAGCCCTTCCAGGCGGTGGGTGGGCGGCATCCGGATGTCGACGACCGCGATGTCCGGGCGGTGCCGCTCGACGGCGTCAAGCAGCTCGTCTGCGTTCCCGGCCTGCGCGACGATCGCGTACCCGTCGCGTTCCAGCAACTCGGCAAGTCCCGCCCGGAAAAGCGACGCGTCGTCGGCGAGCACGACGCGCGTCACCCCTGCGGCCGGGGCGGGTGGAGTGGTTGCGGTGGTCACGACCCCTCCAGGGGTAACTCGGCGTGGACGGACGTCCCGGCGCCGGGGAAACTGCGCACGACCAGCTTGCCGTCGAGCGCGGCGACCCGGTCACGCAGCCCGAGCAGACCGGTCCCGGTGCTCATGTCGGCGCCGCCGACACCGTCGTCTGCGACGGTGACGAGCAGCCGGTTCCCGCAGGCCCGGACATGGACGTGGACCTGGCTGGCACGGGCGTGCTTCGCCGCGTTCGTCACGGCCTCGGCCGCGACGAAGTAGGCCGTCGCGGCCGCCCGGTCCGCCAGCGGCGGCAACGCGGGGCCGTCGACGACATGCACGGGGTACGCCGAGCGGGTGGCGAGTGCCCGCAGCGCGGGTAGCAGCCCGGCCTCCGTGAGCACCGCGGGGTGGATGCCGCGGGCCAGCTCGCGCAGTTCCGTCATCGCCGCATCCAGTCCGTCGGCGGCCCGTTGCAGGAGCGCGTCGAGCTCGAGGTCGGGCGGTGCTGGGCCGAGCCGGTCCCGCGCCAGCCGCAGGATCAGCGCAGCCGTGACGAGCTGTTGCTGGGCGCCGTCGTGCAGATCGCGTTCGATCCGGCGGCGCTGCCCGTCGGCTGCCGCAACGATGCGGACCCGGGACGCGTGGACCTCGGCAAGCTGTGCCCGCACCTCCGCGGCGAGCCGCTGGTTGTCCAGCTCCAGCGCCGCGGCCGCCGTCACGGCATGCAGAACGTGCCTGTCGGCGCGCAGCGCCGGGTCGTGCAGGAGCACAGCGACCACGCGCAGGCCGCGCCGGACCGAAGTGACCGCGTCGTCCGGACGGGGCGTGACGGGCCGTCCGTCGGCATCCAGGTAGTTGTTGGCGGAGCCGGCGTCGTCCGGGCGGGGGTAGGCGATGCGCAGCGTCGGGTCGCCGAGCGCGCGGGCCAGCAGGCCACGCAGCTCGGTCGGCGGTATCTGCGGCAGCTGGATCAAGAGGTCCGCGACGGCCGTGCGGCCGAGCCGGACGCGCAGCGCGCCGGCCAGGAACGCCACCGGGAGCCCGAGCGTGGCGAGGTGGGCGACATCGTTGACCAGCAACGCACTCGAACCGGGCAGCGCCGCCGGGTGGAGCAGCGACGCGACGCTCCCGACGAGCCCGACGCCGTACACCGGCGCGAGCACCCGGCGGGCCGGCGGGGTGGCGACGAGCCAGCGCCGGACCAGCTGCCCGCCGACGACCACGGTGAACACCACCTGCGCGCCGTCAATCAGCATGTCCTGCGTCCGGGCCAGGTCGGCAACGAGCAGCAGGTTCGGCGTCAACGACCGGTAGAACGGGACGCCCAGCGGCACGAGGACGAGCACGAACACATACACGGCGCCGGTCACCACCCGCTCGGTGCGTGTCCGTAGCCGCCCCTCCGGGAAGGCCAGCAGGAGGTGCACGAGACACGCCGAGGCCACGGACCGGAAGAACATCCCAACGGTGTGCGCCACCGGGTCGATCGAGATCTGCAGGTCCTCGGCGAACCAGGCGATGCCGACCGTCACCATCAGCAGCCCGAACGGGCCCGGCCGGCGCAGGTGCGTGACGGAACCGGTCAACAGATAGAGCCCGCCGACAACGCCAGAGAAGAGGGTGCCGGTCGTGCCCGGATCCCGACCGGCATCGGCCAGCCAGAGCACCACCGCGCCGAAGACCGCGCCCGCCACGGCGAGCGCCGGGACGCCGTACCGGCCCCGGAGTCCCTCCCCATGTCTGGTCATGCGCGCCGCGGGCCCGCGCCGGTCAGCCGCCGCTGCGGGGAGGGCGTCGGCTGTGGGGTCGCCTGGTCTTTCTCCCACCGCCACCGCCCCCGGGACGATTCGCCCGCGTGCATGATCGCATCGAGTCGCGCTCCCCACCCCCTTGACCGTCCCGACCTGGCCGCGGGATCGATCAGGTCGCTGGTCGATTATTCGCGAGGCAATGACCGCCGACAAGGGAGAGGCTCACTCAGAGAAACGCTGAACAGTCGGATTTTGTTGGCCCTGCGGGCGGGGCAGACTCCGACACTTGATCCCAGGCCGAGCGGTTCCCGAAGATGCGGATGGAGGCGCGGGCCCGTCAACGTGATCGACGTGAAGCGGCGATGGGCACAGCGGGCTCGTTCACCAGTGCTGTCGGTCTTGCCGTCCGGGGCGCCGTCCCCGGCGGCAGTACCACGCCACTCGCCGCGGGGGCAGTGCGCGCATCGACGCTCACCAACGTCACACTGACGACTGTGGGAGACGACTCGTCCGGTCTCGTCCTGGTCGTCGAGGACGAGCGCCATATCGCCGACCTCATCCGGCTGTATCTGGCCCGTGACGGGTTCGGTGCGCATGTCTGCGCCGACGGCGCGGACGGACTGGCCGCGGCCAGGCTGCTGGCGCCGGTAGCGATCATTCTCGACATCCGCCTGCCCGGGATGAACGGCCTGGACATCATCCGGACGTTGCGGCGCGAGGAGAACTGGATCCCCGTACTCATCGTGACCGCACGCGACGACGAAGCGGACCGGATCCTGGGTCTGGAACTGGGCGCGGACGACTACGTCACCAAGCCCTTCTCCCCGCGCGAACTCGTCACCCGACTGCGAACGGTGCTACGCCGCACGGCCGGCGCACCCGACATCTCCCAGACCCTGCGGGCCGGCACGGTTGTGATGGACCTCGGCCGCCGCCGCGTTCTGGCCGACGGTCGGGATGTCGTCCTCACGGCGACAGAGTTCGACCTGCTGTCCGCCCTGCTGCGGCGGCCTGGTTTGGTCCACTCCCGTGAACGGCTGCTGTCACAGGTGTGGGGATATTCGGCGGCGGCGGGCACCCGGACCGTCGACGTCCATGTCGCCCAGGTCCGCGCCAAGCTCGGCGACGCAAGTCCGATCCGGACGGTGCGCGGTGTCGGTTATACCGCCGACGCCTGAGCCCCGCACCAGGCTTCGGCTTCGCTCCAGGCGTCGGCCCCGGCCCCGGCCCCGCAGCGGACTTGCGCTGCGAGCGGCCCTGCTGGCCACCGCCGTAGCCACGCTCACGGTCGTCCTCACGGGAGTGATCTTCCTGAGGTTGATCGGCGGAGCCGCCGACGACCAGGCCCGGCGGGCGTTGGGACGACAGGCTGACCTCGTCGCGCAGTTCTACGATCGCCCGGCGAAGACCGTCGAGTTCAGGCCGGGCGTGGGCCGGATGCTTGTGGCCCAGCAGATCACCGTCATCCGCCTCGACGGCGACGGAGTCGTGACCTCAAGCTGGGGACCGCGTGGCGCCGGGCGGGCCGAGTTGTCGGGCGAGGTCCTGGCCAGACTGAGCGCCGGTGATCCGGTCGGACGGGCCGCCACGGTCACGGGACGCCGAGTGAACATCGCCGCCCGACCATTGACCGACGGGGGCACGGTAGCCCTGGTGCAACCGGCATCCCAGGGTCGGGAACTCAGCGTACCCGTCTCGCGCCGGCTCGCGATCGCGCTCGTTGTCGCACTATGCGCCGCGACCGCGATGGGCCTACTGCTCGCCCGCCGGCTCGCGCGTCCCCTGCGGGCCATGGCCGGCGCGGCGCACGAACTGGCGGCTGGCCGCCGGGACGTCCGGGTCGAGGTTTACGGGCCTGCGGAGATAGCCGACGTGGGCGAGGCCCTCAACCACCTCATCGCCGCCCTGGCGATCAGCGAGGAACGGCAGCGTGAATTCCTGCTTTCCGTTTCGCACGAGCTGCGCACACCGTTGACCGCGATCCGCGGCTTTGCCGAGGCCCTGGTGGATGAGGTCACGCCGGCTGACTCGGTGGCGGCGACCGGCCGCGTGCTGCTCGCCGAGGCCCTGCGGCTCGACCGCCTGGTCCGCGACCTTCTCGATCTGGCCCGCCTGGGTGCCGATGACTTCCGCATCGATCTGGACGCCGTCGACCTGAGCGCGGTCGTCAGCGCCGCCGCGCAGGTCTGGGAGCGGCGGTGCGCGGCCGAAGGGGTCGAGCTGCGGATGGAGATCCCGAGCGGGCCGCTCGATGCTGTAACCGACGCGGCCCGGTGCCGGCAGATCATCGACGGTCTGGCCGAGAACGCGCTACGGGTCGTACCAGCCGGCGCACCGATCGTTTTCGCCCTCCGCAAGGAAGGTGCGCACATTGTCATAGAGGTCCGCGACGGCGGGCCCGGCCTCACGCCCGAGGATCTCGCCGTCGCCTTTGACCGGTCCGTGCTCTACGAGCGCTACCGGGGTATTCGCCCAGTTTCCACCGGCCTCGGCCTGGCCCTGGTCGCCAGCCTCGCGGCACGACTCGGCGGCCACGCCGAGGCCGGTGTGGCCGCCGAGGGCGGAGCGGCGTTCGCCATCCGGCTGCCGACGAGCATCCGCGCGCCCAGGGCCGACCGGCGACTCAGCTGACGGGCATATCAGCTGACGGGCATAGTCACCCGGAGTGCCGTCTTGCTCTGGCCGTCGATGCGAGCGCCGACCCTGACCTTCGCTCCGACCTTCACCGCTGAAATCTCCGTTTTATCCTTACCCTGGCGGACAACCGTGTTATCCGTAATCGAGTAGGAACCGATGTACCCGTCATCGCTGCGGACGGTCAGCGACGAGCTGGACACGGCCGTCACCGTCCCCTGCTGAACGGCGAACGTCTTGAAGCCGTTCGCCGTGCGCGCCACGAACTCCCCGTGCACGCCCTTTTCGGCGAGCCAGGCGCGGCCCATGCCCTTGGGCGACGCATCCGGGTGGGGGTCGGTGCTGGCCGCCGTGGTACTGGCCGCCGGCGTGGTGGACCCGCCCGAGTCGGCCAGCGCCGCGGTCGCGACCCCGCCGGCCACTACCACCACGGCGCCCGCCACCGCGGCCAGCTTCGTTGCCACTGACATCCTCATGCCGTCACCTCCGTCGAGCGCGGCCACCATGGTCCGCGACATCGACCACTCTTTCGGTGGCTCGTGTGCCTTCCGTCCGAAAGTCGTCAGAACTGTGTAAGGACGGCGTGCCACGGCGTCCCACGGCGTCCCGACCGTGGCCTCGCAGGTCGGGCAGCCAGCCGCCCGGGGAGGGCAAGGTCGCACTGGGCGGGATCCCGGTGGGTGGTGACCCCGATAATGTCAACATCGACAGGTGTCCCCCAAAGGTCAGCTGCCCGGTCAACGGCATCTGAATCTTCGCCGGACAGGTGATCACCGCCCTGTCCGGACACCTCCACCCATGTCCCAGCTGCCGGTGTCCGGGCGATAACCCACAGGACGGTTGACCATGACAGACAGCGCGGCGAACAGCGCGGCGAACAGCAACGTCCAGCGGGATGCCCAGCAACGGGAGCTCGGCAAATTCCTGCAGGCCCACCGCGAGCGGACACCCGGCCTCCTGCGGGAGGAAGTGGCGCAGCTGTCTGGCCTGGGGCTCGCCTGGTACACCTGGCTCGAGCAGGGACGGGTACCGGTTTCCCCGCAGGTTGTCGAAGCCGTGGCACGCACGCTGCGGCTGGACGACGGGGCCCGACGACACGTCCTGGCGCTCGCGGGTCTGCACGTGCCACCGGTGGCGCGCCGACACCTCCATGATCGACTCCGTGGTACGGCACGGCTGCTCCAACCCGTCCTGGACAGTTGGGCGACGAGCCCCGCGCTGCTGCTGGACCACAGGTTTGACATCACCGGGTGGAACGACGCCTACGCCGCGCTGTGGACGGACCCTGCCCTCGTCGACGACCGGCGCCGAAACCTCATATATCTGATGGTCACCAGCCGTTTGCTCAGCAGCACGCTGAATGACTGGGAGTCCGTGACAAAGGCCGTGCTCGCGCAGTTTCGGAACCACGCCGATCGCAATCCCCGCGACGACCGGACCGACGAACGCACCGACGACCGGACCGACGACCGGACCCGGGAGATATTCGCACTGCTCGAGGCCGACAAACCTGAGCTGCGCCATTGGTGGGAAAGCCGGACGGCGCATGAGTTCACCAGCCGGACGGTCACGGTCAGCACCGCGACCGTCGGCGACATCCGCCTGGTGCTCTCGTCGTTGCGCCCGATGGATGACCCGGACTCAACCATCCTGCTGCAGACCCCGGTCAGCCAGCCTGACCGGGATCGGATCCGACAGCTGCTGGAGCTGCCGGCGCGCTGGGTCGGCAACGACCGGTCACGCGGCTTCTACGACCAATAACCGGTGACCAATAACCGGTGACCAACAACCGGCGACCAATGGCCGGGCGCTCTTAGTGCAACCAGCGACGGTGACGGGGCCGGGATGCCTCCGGCCAGAAGTCCATGAAATCCCGCTCCGCGGTACGCGCCCGGCATTCCTCCAGACCCAGCAACAGCCCGAGGGTGAACGCGGTCGGCTCACCGGTATCCGCGGCCGCGGTGCCCCAGGCACGAAGCAGCCCCTGGGCGACGATCGCATCCTGATGCGTGCCGAGCAGTTCCTGAATCTGCTCGGACAACCTGGCGAACGCCACCGCGTCCGAGCCGAATACCGGCGCGGCCGTCTCGGCCGCGTACCGCAGGCGCTTCGCCTGCTTGCGGGCACTGTGCAGCTGGAGGTCCCGCTCGTGGCCGGACGCAGTGGCCAGCGCGGCCTCGACCTTGCGGGTCAGCCGACGGTCCGCGCGTCCGATCAGCTTCGGGACGGCGGTGCGCGCGGGCTGCGTCGCCGGGCCACGCAGCGGTCCGGCGACCACCGCCCGCAGATCAGCAACGAGTGTCAGGTACCGCTCGCTGCGCAGCATCGCCACGGTCTCGGTGCGAGCCTCGGCCTGGCCTGCGAGCAGCTGGCTGTCGATCGCCTCGCCGACCGGGCCACGCACCAGCTCGGCGGGCAGGGCGGCCATCCGCCCGTCGAAGTACTCGACCATCACCTCGCAGTCGCGGGCCGCGGACAGCGCACCGGCCAGATCGCGCAGCTCACCGTCCAGGTGGCTGGTGGTCGCCGGGTCGAACATCGGCGCGAAGGTACGCAGCGTGCTGCGGAACCGACGGGTCGCCACCCGCATCTTGTGTACGGCATCGGGGGCATCCAGGCGAACCCGTGGATCGGCGGCGAGCAAGGCCTCCACCTGGGCTGCAAGGTAGGCCCGGACAACCTCACCGGCTGGCGACTTCAACCTCGGCCTGGCCCGGGGCGCCGTCGCGTCGGAGTGCCGCTGGTTCGCCAGTGCCGGCCCGAGCACCCGCGCCAGCTTGGACGCGTCCGGGGCTTGGGATGCACCGGCCGCGGTCAGGGTCGCGCCGACCGTGTCCAGCAGGCTGTTCTCACCGGCGCCGACACGTTCGACCTCGATCTCGCGCCACTGGCTGCGCCGCTCGCGCACGGTGTTCCCGCCAAGGGTCTGGGCGCTGACGTGATCGTCGACGACCTCCGCGAGATCAGCGCCGGCGGCGTTGCGAAGGCGGATGGCGGTGCGGGTCGTGACCAGCCGCGCAACCGGTCGAAGCGGTGCGCCGCGCAGGTGGACACGCACCAGGTCAACCAGCTCGTCGGGCGGAGTGCGGTTCGCCCAACCATTGTCTGGACCAGCGGCGGCGGAAGCAGCGGCAGACACTTCCGGTACTGGATCAATCACGACCGGCGGCCGGTCGGCGCTGCCGACCGGCTCCTTGGCAGCCTCAGCGATATTCGCCCCTTTTGCGCCATCAGCCGTATTCACGATATCCGGGGCCGGCTCGAGCGGACGTTGGATCTCGTCCCGCTCACCGACTTTGATCGGCAACTTCAGGTGCCAACCCTCGTCGTACCCGCCGGTACGCCGTCGAAATGTGATCTTGTTATTGGCCAGCCGAAAGTCGTCGGAGTCGTAATAGATCGCCTCCAGGGTGACCGTTTCCGGTTCGGTAACAGTGGTGACGCCTTGCAATTGGTCCAACGCGGGAAGCACAAAGACCGGCTCGACCACGAACTTGCGTTCGACTTCCCTCAGTTCACCGCCCATGCCGTCCCCTCTCATCACATCCGACCGGATCGCCATCACCTGGCACCTGCTCCGCTCTGTCACCTTCCGACGCCTGCAACCCATCAGGCAACTAAAAGACCATTATTGTTCAACGTATGTTAACCATCCCGTGGCCCTCATGCCTGCACTGAGCGCGACTCACGGTGTAGGAAGCCAGGAAACCCGACCGGCCAACGTTGCATAGCCGACAAACGCGACAGAATCGATCAAGGAGTGAGCCACCACAAGCGGGCCGATCCGTCCCCAGCGCTGGTAGATCCGGCCGAACAGCAGACCCATGATCAAATTGGCGACGAAGCCCCCGAGCCCCTGGTAGAGGTGGTACGAACCGCGCAGGATCGCGCTCGTTGCCAGCGCGCTCCGGTCGTTGCAGCCAACCTGGCGCAGCCGGGTCAACAGGTAGCCGACCACGACGACCTCCTCAAGCACCGCGTTCTCCACCGCCGACAGCAGCAGGACGGGAATGCGCCACCACACGTCCGGCAGACTCGTGGGGACCACCGTCAGGTTCGCGCCGGAGTGCCAGGCAAGCAGGTACAGCCCGAGGCCGGCGCCACCTACCAGGGCGGCCAGGCCGGCACCGAAACAGATGTCACGGATGGGTTCGCGGCGATCGAACCCGATGGCGGACGGGCCACCGCCGTCGCGCACAAGCAGGTACAACGCCAGCAGCGCGGGCACCAACGCGGTCGCGACACCGACCAACTGCAGCGCAAGGTCGAGCCACGGACGTCCCGGCGCCGCCGACGAGTTCAGCTCGGCAACCTGGCTGCGCAGCGGTCCGGGCGCGGTCAGATCGCCGATATAGCGGACGGCGGCCCACAGCGCGGACGCTCCCAGCGAGACGCCGAAGACGAGCCACACCTCGGCGACGAGCAACCGCCGGGACAGCGGCCGGTCGACACCGTCCAAGCTGCCGGTGCCGGCATCTGACCGGTCGACGTCGACCGATGCGGTGCCCCGGTCATCCCCACGCACACTCATCTGGTGACCGTAACCACCCAGGCGACCCAGCCGTCCAGACGGTGCAGGCCCGCACGGTGTACGCCCGCACGGTGCAGGCCCGCACGGTGCACACCCGCACACCCGCCCTAACGGTTCAGGTCACCAGCTGCGGGTTCCGGGTCGGCGAAGACCTTGAACAGCAACACCAACGCCGGGATCAACACGGCTACGCCGGCTCCGATCGCGATCAGCACAGCCCGCACGTTCTCGGTGGGCGCCGCGGCCGCGACTGCGCTGACCTGCCCGACCACCAGGTCCGGGTACTGGGCGGCGGCCCAGCCCCACAGCACGCCCGCCACCGCAAGGCCGGCTGCGAGCCGCGCCGCGGTGAAATGACGCCGCCAGACCAGTACGAGAGCGCCGACCCCGCCGCAGGCCGACGCCATGACAAAAGGGACCCCGCGGGTGGCGAACCGCTGCGCCACCACGGGCGCGTCCCGCCACAGCAACGGCAGCAACACGCAGGCCAGTGTGCCCGCGACGACCGCGCTGCCGAGCGCCCGGCGCCGCAAGCCGTCAACGAGATGCTCGGTCCCAGCTCGCCGGGATGCGTCCCGACACAGGTACACCGCGGCGAGGAAGGCCGTCACGGTGACCGCGAACCCCCCGGCCACCAGCCCGAATGCGCTGGTCAGCGGAGCGGTGGCATCGTCCGTGCGAGCATTCCCGCTGGCCATGGCGGCCCCGCACACGCCCAGCATGAACGGCGTGACCGTGGACGCCACCGCGAACACGTGCCCCCACCAGTGGTCGGGGCCGGCCGCGCCGGCGCCGTAGGCGCGGTAGACATAGGCCGCGCCGCGCAGCACGATGCCCACCAGGGCCAGCGCCATCGGCAGCTCCAGGGTGCTGCCGATCACGCCGAACGCGGCTGGAAACCCGGAGAACATCGCCACGATCACGAAGATCAGCCAGACATGGTTGGCCTCCCACACCGGACCCAGCGCACCGGAGATCAACGCTCGTTGGTCGCCCGCGTGCGGGCCCCGGGCGAGCAGGTCCCAGACACCGCCGCCGAAGTCGGCGCCGCCCAGCAGCGCATACGCGGTCAGTCCGCCGACCATGACCATCAGCAGCAGGTCGGCGGCGGTCATCGGGCCACCCCGTTGCGCCGCACCGGGGGTCTCCCTCGCGCCGTCTCCACGGGGCCAGTCACGGGGTCAGTCACAGGGTCAGCCATGCGCTCGGTCGCAGGGCCGGCAGCAACCTCAGGAGGGATCCCGCCAGCCGGTCCGCCGGTGGCCATCCGACGCAGGATGAGTACCAGCGCCGTCGACAGGCCAAGGTAGAGGACGAGCGTCCCGGCGAACGCCCAGCCGACGCCGGGGCTCGCCGTCACCGCGTCCGACACCCGCATGCGGCCGTAGACGATCCAGGGCTGGCGACCACCCTCGGTCACCTCCCAGCCAGCCAACATCGCGATGACGGACGCCGGCCCGGTGGCAGCCGCCGCGAGCAGCCAGCCCCGGCCGAGCGGGAGCACCGGACGGCGGGCATGTCGCCGTCGTCCCAGCGCCACCGCCGCCACCGCCACAGCTACCGACAGCGCGATGATCGCCGTCCCGAGCCCCACCATCGTGTCGAATGCGAGGTGGACGACCAGGGCGTTCGGCCGCCCGGCCGGCGGGAGTGCGTCGAGGCCGGCCACCACGTGCTCCCGACTCCATCCGGTCATGATGGACAGGGCGTCCGGGATCTCGATCCCGTACCGGACCTTCCCGGTCACGCCGTCGTAGACGCCGCCGAGGGTCAACGGCGCATGCGCTCCGCTCCGGTACAGGGCCTCCATCGCGGCGAGTTTCGCCGGCTGCTGGGTCTCCACCACCCGCGCCGCCCAGTCACCGACGACGAGCTGCAACGGGGCGCACACGAGTACCGTGATCAGGCCGACGCGTAACCCGCGGCGGTGGTAGGCGTCCCGCCGACCGCGCAGCATCCCGACCGCGTACACCCCGGCGACCGCGCCGCCGGTGCACATCAGTGCCGCGAGCAGCATGTGAATCACCTGCGGTGGTGCGGACGGCGTGGTGAAGGGCGCGAGCGGCTCCGCGGAAACTACCCGGCCGTCGACCTCTCGCACGCCGCGGGGGACGTTCATCCACGCGTTTGCGGTGATGATGAACAGGGTGGACAGGGTGCCGGCGACGGCGATCGGGACCATCGTCCACCAGTGCGCCCGTGGCGACAGGCGGTTCCACCCGTAGAGGTAGAGGCCGATGAACACCGCTTCGGTAAAGAACGCGAAGCCCTCGAGGGTGAACGACAGGCCGAGCGCTCCGCCATAACGCGCCATGAACGCCGGCCACAGCA
This sequence comes from Protofrankia sp. Cas8, assembly GCF_963555845.1. Taxonomy (NCBI): domain Bacteria; kingdom Bacillati; phylum Actinomycetota; class Actinomycetes; order Frankiales; family Frankiaceae; genus Protofrankia; species Protofrankia sp. Cas8. The sequence goes on from NZ_CAUVXI010000118.1 coordinate 14,580, forward strand.
GGCCGAACTCGAACGACAGCACAGTTCCCGACACAGCGCCGACCGCGAACAGAACGGCAAAGGCCCGCGACCACGTCCGGGTGAGCGCATACCACACGGCGTCGCCCGTACGCAGCCAGCGGTGCTCGGTGTAGAGCAGCAGCCAGGGCAGGCCCACCCCGAAGACCGCGAAGCAGATGTGGAACGCGAGGCTGAACGCGGTCTGGCCACGAGCAAGATCTACGGATCCGGCGAGGACCATCTGCGCGGCCTCCTCCTGCCTGGGCCACCCATCGGTGCCCCGGCTGCGCGAAAAGAGCGACGATCACACCGTCCCGGCTCGCTTGCCGGAGATCACGAACCTGAGACACAAGGCGATCTTCTATGTTCTGTAGAACTTCTACGCTACGTAGAATACGTCTGCCGGAGGTGCCCGCGAACCGGGCACCGAACTACCGCGGCGCCGCCGGGGCGGGTCAAAATGGTGCGTGACGCCCGGTTCTGTCACACTCACCACACCGTCGCGTCACCACATCACCGCGCTGACGGGTCCGGGCCGCCGGCCGCGGAGCGGATGTCTCACGGCAACGGCCCGATAGGCCCAGCGGACGGATCACATGAACGACAGCCAGGACTGGACTAGTCCGTCAACCCGCCTGTTAGCCATGCGCCGGACGCAACTGGCGCTCATCGCCATTCCGGCGATCACGGCGGTCGGCCTGCTCGGCGGCACCATGGGCTCGACCGGGCTCGGCGGGCTGCTGGCGCTGGCGATCACTGCGGTGGCACTGGCATGGGAACGACTCCTCTATCGCCGGGTCAGGGCCTGGGCATATGCCGAACGGAATGACGACCTTCTCGTTCGACGTGGCGTTATGATCCGCAAACTTTCCGTCGTTCCCTACGGTCGAATGCAGTTCGTCGACGTCACCGCTGGGCCGTTCGAGCGCATGTTCGGGCTCGCCACCGTCCGCATGCACACGGCCGCCGCGGCAAGTGACGCCCGGATCCCAGGCCTGGTCGCAGCCGAAGCCGCACGGCTTCGTGACGCGCTGGCGGCGCTGGGCGAAGCCCAGGCGGCCGGGCTGTGACCAGCGCCGACGAGCCGGCCGTTGCGGCTCTTACCGGCGGCTGGCGCCGCCTGCACCCGTTATCGCCACTGGTACGGGCCGGCCGCCATCTCGTGGCAGTGGCAGTCGTCGTGCTCTCCGGTGCGGTGACCCGCCAACAGGACGCCAGCGGGCAGGGAGTCTACTGGGATCTGGCGGTGATCGCCGTGGTCGTCGTCATCGGTGTGGTCTCGTGGCTGGTCACCCGGTGGCAGGTTGACAACGGCACGCTGCGGATCGAAACGGGATTGCTGCGCCGCAGCTCACAGCGCTACCCACTGACCCAGATCCAGGCGATCGACCTGGTGGAGTCCGGGCTGGCCAGGCTGTTGGGCCTGGCCGAGCTCCACCTGCGGATGGCGGCCTCCGGCGGCGCAACCGGCCGGCTGGCCTGCCTGCGTAAGGCGGACGCGGAGGTCCTGCGCGCCCGCCTACTGGCCCTGGCGCACGGTGTCGCCGAGGATTCGCCGCCGCCACCGGAACGGCTGCTGGTAGCGCTGTCCACCCGGCGTCTGGTCGTCTCCATCCTCCTGAGCAGCCAGGGCGTGATCACAATGATCACAGTAGGCGCCTTCGCCGTGGTCGCGGTCATGATCCCGGCAGCCGTCGGCGCCCTGGGCGGCGCCGCGGGCTTCGTGATCGGCATGCTCACCGCTGCCTGGCGGCGCTTCAACAGCGGCTTTGAGCTCACTGTCTCCGTCGCTGCCGACGGCCTCCACCTGCGTTCCGGCGCGATCCAGACCGCTGCCGAGACGATCCCCTTCGGCCGTGTCCAGGCGGTCCAACTGGTCGAGCCGCTCCTGTGGCGGCCGTTGCGATGGTGCCGGCTCGAGGTCGAGGTGGCGGGCAGACAGGTCAGGAACGAGAACAGGCCCGAGGGGCGCCAGCTACGGGCGATCCTCCCTGTCGGCGACCACGGTCAAGCCGCCTACCTGCTGTCCCAGCTCATCCCCGGTGCACCGGTGGCCGATCGGCCTGCCCCGCCGCGAGCCCGATGGAAGGCGCC
>NZ_CAUVXI010000119.1:0-2134 GCF_963555845.1 Protofrankia sp. Cas8
GCCTGGAACCGACCAGCACAATCAGGCGAATGGCAGCTGTTATCCACAAGTAGAGGCATTCACAGGCGATCCGGGCCGCAGAGTCTGATACACAGGGGTCACGACCCATCCATCGCCAGGGAGACAGGCCGATGAACGAGCGCTTCCTTCAGCTCAGCGATGTGGCGGAGATTCTCAACATCTCGTCGAGCCAGACCTACGCGCTGGTCCGCTCGGGTGAACTCCCGGCAATCAAGATCGGTGGACGCGGGCAGTGGCGGGTGGAGCGCACCGAGCTGGAGGCTTACATCCAGCGGGCATACGAGCAGACCCGCGCGTTCGTGGTCGCCAATCCGCTCGGTCGCGGCGATGCGCCCGCCGACGACCGGTACGCCGACTAGCCGACCAGCCGACCAGCCGACGCATGTTTTCGAGCGCCGGCTGTCCGGCTCGTACGCAGGCACTCCCCATCAGGGGGTTCGGCGCACGAAACTGACCGACGACAGCGGGACGGTCCGCACTGCCTGGACCGACCGGGCCCGGCGGAACTCGTCGCCGGGATGTTCGGCGACCTCGACGAAGTCCGCTCCGACCCGGTCGATGGTGCCCGTCACAGCGGTACCGTCCAACACCACAACCGAGCAGACCGAACGATCGCGCACCACGCCACGCAGCGCGTACGGCAGGTCGAGCCGCACGGCCAGCGGACCTTCATGGCCAGGTTGGGCGGATACCGCGGTCAGCCCACGCACCCAGAGTACGGAACGGAATGGAACCAGCACTTCCTGGGCCACGGACTCCTGCAGAAGTAACCAGTCCATCCCGAGCACGGCAAGCCGGCCGCCCAGGACCTGACCGGCTTCCCCCTCCCGCCCACCTACCAGCACCCCGATGCGCAGCGACGATCCGACCGCCGGCCGCAGTCTGTCGAGTAGGCGCAGGTAGGCGACTTCACGGCGGCTTCTGTCGACAAGCTCCGCATCGAGTTCAGCCGCTTGCGCGGCCTCCCACTGCATCTCAAGATCGGCAAACAGGGCTTCCCAGCGCAACCCGGCCCCCTTCCTCGTTCCCGGACCGGCCCGTGCAGCCGGACCGGCCGCAGCGGACCGGCCGCAGCGGTCAGGCCGATCGACTTTGAGCGCCCGGCAACACATCATCCGACCTGCCGGACGACCCACCGCATCCAGGGTCGCAGCCGACACTCCATGAGCAACAGCGAGCAAACAACACAAACCCGCTTGACAGCATTTCGACAGAGGACTACACAAGCAAACACAGCCAAACAACATGTTTCATCATCATCCACCGGCCAGTCTGGAGGTCGCCGATGTCAGCTGGCCGGCGCCTGTCCGTCTTCATCGGGGGATCGGCCGCCGCTGCGGTACTGACAGTATTAATGATCAGAGAAGGTCCGCGGCGGGCGGACCTTCCGGATGCCATCAGCGCCGTACCCGACTGGGTCAGCGCAGATCCTGAGCATGCGCTCACGACCGTCGTCGGCCTCGCCGCCTGGGCATGCCTGCTGTGGCTGTGCGCGGGATTCGTCCTCGGCGTGCTGGCGATGCTGCCCGGTGCCGGCGGACGAGCGGCCGCAGCCGTCGCTCGGCGCGTTCTCCCAAGCGCTATGCGACATATTCTTGAGATCGCGCTCGGCGTCACCATCGCCGCCGGAACCGCCGTACCGGCGTTGGCGGTGAGTCCGACGGCAACCAGCGGAGCAGCAACCACCACGGGCGTGGCCTCCTCCTCGGCCAGCTGGCCTGACATCGACATCCGAGGGACACCGACGACGCTTGCGCCTGCGGACGCCGCCCCAGCCCCTCAGCTCGCCCCGGCCAGCCCAGGTCCTAGTAGCCGGCATACGGCTGTGAGCACGCCGACACCGACCGATTTTCGCTGGCCGGACCTTGAACCGCACGACAGCCCGGACCTACCCGTCACCCCGCACGCAACCGCGACACCATCGGGTGCACCGGGTGTGTCCCCGCATACAGACGCCGCCGTCCCACTGAACGTCCGGCCCGCCGGGCTCGCTCCCACGCAAGCGGCGCCAACGACGTTACCCACACAGGCAGCCAGCTCCCCTGGCCGGTCCGCCGATTCCGCCCCTGACCCCGGCATATCGGCCAATGCCCAGACGCCCTGGCCCGACCTC
>NZ_CAUVXI010000119.1:2159-13256 GCF_963555845.1 Protofrankia sp. Cas8
GACCCGCACGCCGCCCCGTCACGCGATCCCCTGGTAGCGCCTGGGCCGCTCGGAATCGGTAGCCCCGGACAGCCGCCATCCCCACCATCCGGTACCAGCGTCCTGGCCAGCGCCGAGGTCGTCGTGCTCCGCGGCGACACTCTCTGGGCAATCGCCGCCCGTTCTCTCGGGCCAGACACGACCACCGCGCAGATCGCGCGGGAATGGCCACGGTGGTGGGCCGCCAACGAGCATGTGATCGGCCCTGACCCCGACACGATCCTGCCCGGTCAGCGGCTCCAGCCGCCCCGCCCCGGGCCTTGACCCCGCCCGCCCCGCCGACCTGGAGAACAGCGCTGTGACCGTTGTGGCACCCGCACGTGCAAGCTCCACCCGCGCACGTCGCTTCTACCAGATACCGATCACGCCCACCGACCCTCCGTATGATGACGACCCACAAGCGGTGGCCTTGGTCGCATCGCCGCCCGCCCACTGCGCGGCGGCTCCCGTCGTCCTCGCTCTGCCCGGCACCCGCATGGATGATCCAACACAGCACGGGTCCGGCACCGGGTCCGCCAACGGGTCCGCCAACGGGCCAAGGCGGCCCACAGCCAGGTCCGGACCTGTCGAGGCGCCCAACCGCTCCACCCCGACGGCGCGTGCCGTCGCGACCGTTGTCGTGCGCGCCATCGTGGAGGCCATGACCGGCATCCGGCCCGTCGCGCACCTTGCCACGTGGACGTCTGCGCAGGTCCAGGCAGACCTCGAACAGCTGGCCGCGAACAACGTCCGCAAACAGCGCTACACCTTGCGCTGCGTGCGGATATGCGAGCCCCGGGAAGGGATAGCCGAGGTTGCCGCGGTGATCGCCCGAGGCGAGCGCGTATCGGCCCTCGCCTTGCGAATGGAAACGAGCAGAGGGCGCTGGCAGGTCACGGCGCTACAAACCCGCTAGATCACAATAAGAGCGACCGGCAACAGGGGCGTAGATCAGGCTGTGCTGCGGTTCGCCGGGTCGCCATGGCACCGCTTGTACTTGCGCCCGGATCCACATGGGCACGGTGCGTTGCGAGCAGGGCGGCTACTGCCTGCGGTGGCCGTCGGGGCGCCTACTGCTCCAGCGAGCCCACCGGGGGATGTCCCGGTGGTGACCTCAGTGGTGACCGCGGTGGATCCGCCGTCCACCGACGGCGCGGTGTAGCGGAGATTATCCGCAGGTCGACGTGGTTCCAGACCCTTGACGAATACCGGCGGCGGAGTCGGCACCGGCGGGCGGCCAGAGGTCTGCGGCGTGCCCTGCGCCGGCGGGGCAACCGGGACGGTGCCGTCGGTGGCGGCACCCGCCGTGGCGGCCCGTACCGCCGCGACCAGCGCAGCGCCGTCCGCTGCCTGCGTCTCGCCATCGGCCGGGACGATCGCTGTGCCGTCCGGCGGACTCACGCTCTGGGCAGCCGTGCCGTCTGTGGAGGGAATCTGGACCTCGGCGTTGAACAGCAGCCTGACCGATTCCTCCTTGATGCCCTCCATCATCGTCTGGAACATATCGTAGCCTTCCCGCTGGTACTCGACCAACGGATCACGCTGCCCCATTGCCCGCAGGCCGATACCCTCCTGCAGGTAGTCCATTTCGTAAAGGTGCTCGCGCCACTTTCGGTCGAGCACCGCCAGGACGACCCGGCGCTCCAGTTCACGCATGAGCGGTTCGCCGTCCGGACCGGAACCCAGCTCTTCCTCGCGCCGATCGTAGGCATCGTGGGCATCGGCCTGCAGATCCTCGACCAGCGTTTCGGTCGTCAGTCCGTCGCGTTCGTCAGGGGCCGGAATTTCCACACCCACCCGGTACAGCTCACCAAGACCGGACCAGAGAGTGTCGAGGTCCCACTCCTCGGGATAGCCATCCGCTGTCGCGCCCCGGACATAGCCGTCCACCGTGTCGTCGACGAAATGACGGATCTGCTCGTGCAGGTCCGCGCCTTCGAGAACCTTGCGACGCTCCTCATAGATGACGGTGCGCTGCTTGTTCATCACCTCGTCGTACTTCAGGACATTCTTTCGGATCTCAAAGTTCTGACCTTCGACCTGCGTCTGCGCAGACCGGATCGCGCGGGTGACGATTTTCGACTCGATCGGCACGTCTTCGGGAATGTTGAGTCTGTCCATGATGCCTTCGACAGCGGCGGCGTTGAACAGCCGCATGAGATCGTCGCCCAGCGACAGATAGAACCGGGACTCACCGCGGTCGCCCTGCCGGCCGGCTCGTCCACGCAGCTGGTTGTCGATCCGGCGGGACTCATGACGCTCGGTGCCGAGGACGTAGAGCCCGCCTAGCTCCACGACCTCGTCATGTTCAGCACCGACCGACGCCCGCGCCTTTTCCAGGGCCTCCGGCCACGCCGCCTCGTAGTCCTCGGGGGACTCGATCGGGCTGAGGCCACGCTCCCGCAGCTCCGCCTGGGCAAGAAACTCCGGGTTGCCACCAAGCATGATGTCGGTGCCGCGGCCGGCCATGTTGGTGGCAACGGTCACCGCGCCCCTGCATCCGGCCTCAGCGATGATCAATGCTTCCCGCTCGTGGTGCTTGGCGTTGAGCACTTCATGTTTCACGCCGCGTTTGGTCAGCTGCTTGGACAGGTACTCCGACTTCGCCACGCTGGTCGTGCCGACAAGAACCGGCTGCCCCTTCGTATTACGCTCGGCGATGTCATCGACGACCGCATCGAACTTGGCGACCTCGGTCTTGTACACGACATCGGGTTGGTCCGCCCGGACCATCGCCTTGTTCGTCGGAATCGGCACGACGCCGAGTGTGTAGATCTGGTGGAACTCGGCTGCTTCGGTCATCGCGGTTCCGGTCATACCGGACAGCTTGTCGTACAGCCGGAAGTAGTTCTGCAAGGTGATCGTGGCCAGGGTCTGGTTCTCCTGCTTGATCTCGACCTTCTCCTTGGCCTCGATCGCCTGGTGCATTCCCTCGCTGTAACGACGCCCGTGCAGGACACGGCCGGTGAACTCGTCGACGATGAGGACCTCGCCGTCCGTGACGATGTAGTCCTTGTCCCGGCGGTAGAGTTCCTTCGCCTTCAGTGAATTGTTGAGGTAGCCGACGAGCGGTGTGTTCACGGATTCGTAGAGGTTGTCGATACCAAGCTGGTCCTCGACCTTCGCCACCCCGGACTCCGTGATGGCGACCGTCCGCTTGCCTTCTTCGACCTCGTAGTCCGTGTCCTTCACCAGCATCGGAGCGATACGGGCGAACTCGGTGTACCAACGGGTTGGGTTGTCCGCCGGACCGCTGATGATCAGCGGGGTTCGGGCCTCGTCGACCAGAATCGAGTCGACCTCGTCGACGACGGCGAAGTTGTGCCCGCGCTGGACGAGTTCCTCGCCGCTCCAGGACATGTTGTCCCGCAGATAGTCGAAGCCGAACTCGTTGTTGGTGCCGTAGGTGATGTCGCCCTCGTACTGCTGGCGACGGACGGCCGGCTGCATCTGCGGATGAATGACGCCGACCGTCAAACCGAGAAAGCGGTGTACCCGGCCCATGTTCTCCGCGTCCCGCTGGGCCAGGTAATCGTTGACCGTGATAATGTGTACGCCCTTGCGGGACAGCGCGTTGAGATAGGCGGGCAACGTGGACACGAGGGTCTTGCCCTCACCCGTCTTCATCTCGGCGATGTTTCCCAGGTGCAGCGCCGCACCGCCCATGATCTGGACGTCGAAGTGCCGCTGCCCCAGAGTCCGTCGGGCCGCTTCACGCACCGCCGCAAACGCCTCGGGGAGGATCTCGTCGAGGGTTTCGCCCGCATCGAGCCGATGGCGGAACTCGTCGGTCATCGAGCGAAGCTCGGTGTCCGTGAGCCCGACGAAGTCGTCCTCGAGGAGGTTCACCTGATCTGTGATCGCCTTGAGCTTGCGCAGAATGCGACCCTCGCCGGCACGGAGGATCTTCTCGAGCACCACGGGCGAAACTCCTCGGGCGGTTGGTCGGCGGGGTCACCTACACAACGAGACTAGGCCGTGTCTCGTGGATGTTGCCAAGGCTAGGGCGTATCTGACTGGGCATCGATCCGCACGATCGAAGATCCATCAGATACGCCCCAGTCCCTCCGTGCTGATCGATCCGGCCATCCCACGGGTCGGCGGTTCCACAGGCTACCCGGCCGACCAGAAGTGACACGATCATGACTCGCTTCGGGTGACGGGAAGCCGGGGCTCCGCCGTAAGAGCGACCGACACCATGGCCACACTCCGACCAGAACAACGCCCGAGGCCCGGCATCGGTGCCCGAAGTCGGCGAAGTCCGGGTTCGGCACGGGATCGGCCGAACCCGCCCGGACGACGTCCAACTGGGACGGGGCCCATCCGGGGATCACCAGAGCTGTCGCACGGCGTCCGCCGTGATCTCAGGTGATCTCCAGAAGCTTCTCCCGAACCGCGTAGACCACCGCCTCCATGCGTGAGTGCAGCTGAAGCTTCTCGAGGATGTTGCGGATGTGGTTCTTAACCGTGTTTTCGCTGATGAAGAGCTGCTTGGCTATATCACGGTTGTTGAGCCCCTTGGCGACGAGCCGCAGGACCTCCATCTCGCGATCGGTGAGGCGGGGTGTCGGCAGCTGCGGCCGGTCGTCCGCCTTTTTGATCATCGATGCAAACTCGGTGAGGAGTTTCGACGCCATCGAAGGGCTGATCAGGCTCTGGCCACCGTGCACGGCACGGATCGCGGTGGCAACCTCGTCGATCGAGATCTCCTTGAGCAGGTACCCCATCGCGCCCGCCTTGATCGCGTCGTAGAGGTCTGCCTCCTCGTCGCTGATGGTCAACATCACGATCTTCGCACTGGGTACGGCCTGCTTGATTGCGCTGGTCGCGTCGATCCCACCGCGCCGCGGCATCCGGACATCCATGAGGACGATGTCCGGTGCCATGTCGACCGCCATCGTGACGGCTTCCGCACCATCCGCGGCTTCGCCGACCACCTCGATGTTGGCCTCCTGTTCGAGGACCATTTGCAGACCGCGCCGGAACAGCGCATGGTCGTCTACGACGAGCACCCGTATGGGATCCGTCGGTGACGGCGACCCATCCTCCCCGAGTTGGCGCCCATCCCCCGTCATGTGACCTCCTTCGCGTCGCGACGGCCTGCGCCTCGGCCACCCCGTGCCGGTGCACGGGGTGGCCGGGACGTGACTGAAGACGTCCACGGCAGATGGTCCCACGTCGACTAGACCTGCATACGTTTACACCGTTGCAACCGCGCCACGAGGTTCGTCATACCTCTCGCCCCGGCTGGTCCGGCGATCTCGTCCTGCGGTGCCCGCATCGGGCTCGTCGTGCTCGCCCGACTCAAGCCGGATCACTCCGTAGTCGTATCCACACCTTCGGTACACCACGCTCGGCAGACCCGTGCGGACGTCCCGGAAGAGGTAGAAGTCATGACCGACGAGCTCCATGTTCGACAGGGCATCGTCGAGAGTCATCGGCGTGGCTCGATGGATCTTCTCACGGACGACCATGGGCGACCAGTCCGGATCCCCGTAATCTGCGTCGCTATCGGCACCTGCGTGGACATCGCCGTCACGATCGGGGTCGGCACGCCTCGCGGAGTCGCCGAAGCCTTCCGTACCGACCCGCGGCTCGCCCACGGCCCGCGAGAGCTGGCCCGACGACCCACGCGCCGCGCCGTTGTGACAGCTGCGTCGTTCAGCGGCGCGCCGTAGCCGTTCCGTGAGCTTTGCCGCTGCCAGGTCGAACGCAGCGAACGGATCCGCGGCGGCAGCCTCGGCTCGGATCACCGGGCCCCGTGAGAACACGGTTAGCTCAACACGATCACAGACATCCGCCATCCGCGGATTGTGTTCGCGGGAGAGCTCAGCATCCACCCGGAAGGCCTTGTGATCGAACCGCTCCAGCTTCGCAATCTTGGCTTCGGCGTGCTTGCGGAACCTCTCGGGAACCGCGGTGTGCCTTCCCTTGAAGACGATGTCCACTCGTTTCACCTTCCTGTCGACCGGAGGCGGCGATGACCGAACGATCCCGCGGGATCGAGCCAATCCGACCTTCCGATGCAATTCCGTATGTCAGGGCTTATCTGCCTCGTTCCTTCCGGCCGGACCCCGAGCGCCCTGGTCCGTCTCTTCGCTTGTCCACTCCCGCGGCGCCGGTGCGGGTGACGACAGTTTCAACCCTGCGGTACCCCGGTCGCAGGCAAATGGACACCTTGGGGCCGGTCATCTCGAGAAGGGCGGCGGCGCGCCGATGTCTCGAGGAGCGCGGCGGCGCGCAGACGTCGCGGCGACTACGGCGGCGGCTGATACCGGTACCCCACCGGCACGCAGCGCCCGCGCAGCCTCGGTCAGGGTCGCTCCCGTCGTCACAACATCGTCGATGACAATGAACAACGCGGCCGGCGGTGAACAGTGAGTGACCCTGTCCTGCCCCGGCAAACCCCTGGCGAGACGGAGTTCGTCGACAATTCGGACTCCGTGTCGCAGCCCGAACGCACCGCTGAGATTGCTCGCACGCTCCACCGCGGATAGAGCGGCCTGATCGGCCACCGCCCGGGCCGCCCGCAGCATCGCGACCACCCGTACCGGCACCCCGGCCGCGCGCAGCACCCCCGCGGCGCCGTCACCGAGCCTGCGTACATGGTCGAAACCTCGCCGGCGAACGGCCGACCGGGTCGACGGCACCGGCACAAGAATCACCAAGCCGGTATGCGCCGTCCCGACGCGGGCCGCCATCACCGCGCGGGCAAGCGCCAACGCCAAGGGCCGCCGGGCGTCCTGCCGGCCTTTCTCCTTGAACGCCAGCAGAAGCTGGCGGCACGGTCCGTCGTAGACGGCGCCGGAAAAGCATCGCGGTGGTGGCCCCCGCCGCCCCGGTGTGGCCATCTGTCCCGGAGCGGCGAGGAATGCCGGACGATCGACCGAGGCTGCGCAGGTCGGGCAGACCGCCGGGCCCGGACGGCCACAGCCGGCGCAGGCACGCGGCAGGAGAAGATCCAAAAGGACCTCGAATGCGGCGCCGATATACGTGTTGGGCATGTATGGGATGGTCGGCCCGTTGCGTCCGCTTGGCGAGGGCGCTGCAGTCCCTGTGGACAACCCGGCTGTGGACGACAATGGCCGCGAAGAGCGCCGCACGAAATGATCTGCGGGAAGTCGCCTCTCCCCGCGCTGGCAGAGGCTCCGAGACATACGACTTCAGGGAGGCCGACATGACCGACGGACCCGGCTGGGGGCAGCCGCAGCAGCATGGCGGGCCCGATCCCGCTCAGGGCCAACCGCCACCCCCGCCCGGCTGGGGCCAACCACAGCCGCCACCCGGCTGGAACCAGCAACCGCCGCCCCCGCCCGGCTGGGGCCAGCCACAGCCGCCCCCGCCCAGCTGGGGCCAGCCACAGCCGCCCCCGCCCAGCTGGGGCCAGCCACAGCCGCCACCCGGCTGGAACCAGCAGCAACCGGGCGGACCCGGCCAGTGGGGACCGGGACAGCCCGGACCATGGCAACAGGCCGAAAAGCCGGGGATCATCCCGCTACGGCCGCTCGCGGTCGGCGAGATTCTCGATGGTGCCTTCTCCGCACTGCGCCAGAACCCCGGGGCGACCATCGGGCTGACCGTCGCCGCGACCACCGTGGTCCAGATCATCAGCACTCTGCTGACGGCCTGGAGTCAACGGACGTCCACCAACGCGGAGATCTTCGCCACGATCATCACCGCTGTGCTCTACGGCGTTCTCGCCATCGTCCTGGCCGGGATGCTGAGCGCGGTGATCAGCGACGCTACCCTGGGTAGCAAGATGAGTGCCGGCGAAGCCCTGCGACGCATCCAGCCCCGGTTGGGAGGCCTGATCGGCCTGTCCCTCGCAGTAGGCGCCCTGACCCTTCTCGGACTCATCGGGCTGATCATCGGCGCCCTGTTCGTCACGGTCGCGCTGGCCATGTCAACGCCCGCATTCATCCTCGAGGGCGGGAGCATCGGGACGGCCATGCGGCGTTCGTGGACGCTGGTCCGTGGCGCATGGTGGCGAACCTTCGGGATCATACTGCTCACCTACGTCATGGTCACGGTCCTCACGGCCATCCTCCTGATCCCCCTGGCCGTGATCATCACCGCTGGTGGCGGCTCGCTGACCGATCCCTACAGCGGCGCCCTGACAACGCTCGGCCTCCTGGTCACCGCCGTCATGAACATCGCGGTCCGGGCTGTGACCACGCCCATCACGGCGGGGGTCATCGTGCTGCTGTACATCGACCGCCGCATCCGGTTGGAAGGCCTGGACGTAACCCTCGCCCAAGCGGCACGGGACCGTGCGACGAGCGGCCGGGGATACCAGTAGACGTCATGGTCGGGCCGACGGTAACCCGCGACGGGGCGGCGGACGACGCTCGCCACGAACTTTCCAGGGGCATCTACCACGATGCCGGGCCGGGATGGACCGAGCGCGTGCTGAGCTGGATCGGCGACCGGCTGACCGACCTGTGGACCAGCGCCACCCAGCCGTCGGGCCACGGGCTCGGCATAGCGGCGGTCGTCATCGTGATGGCCCTGGTCGCCGGCGTCGTGTGGCTACGGCTCGGCCCGGTACGACGGACCGCGCGAACAAAGATAGTCGATCTTGATCTCGGCAGCCCGCTGTCCGCCGCCGCGCTGCGAGCCGAGGCCGACAGCCGTGCGCTGGCGGGTGCCTTTGCCGAAGCGGTGCGGTCACGACTGCGGGCAATCGTGCGGATGTTGGAGGAGACAGGAGTGCTGGAACCCCGGCCGGGACGCACCGCGGGCGAGCTCGTCGCCGAGATCGCCCGAATCGACGCCGGGAAAACGCCCGCTCTGGACGCGGCGGTAACGGTGTTCAGCGAGATCTGGTACGGCGGGACCGAGGCATCCGCGGCCTCCTACCGGCTCGTCGTCCAGGCGGATGAGGTGCTGATGGGTATGCGGCCGCACCTGGTGGGCCAGCCGGTTCGCACCTTCACGGCGCCGGCGTGACCACCACCGCGCTGCGTACCGGACCTGCCCCCGGGGCGGTCCAGCGTCGAGTCCGGGCCGGCGCCGTCCTCGTCCTGCTGGTCATCGCGTCCGCCGCCGCATCCACCATGGTTGCCACGCCCAACGGCCGCCCGCTCGATCCGACGTCGGCCGCACCGGGTGGGACCAGAGCACTGGCTGAGATCCTTGGGGCACACGGCGTCGGCGTCACGGTGACGGACAACCCCACCGAGGCCACGGCAACTGCCGCGGGTCGCGACACCACGATCGTGCTGGCATATCCCGAGCGCGTCACCCCGGCGACCCTTGATGCCCTTGCCAACACGGTCAACCGGGGCAGCGACCTGCTGCTCATCGAGCCGGTCACCGCTGTCCTCGAGGCGTTGGATCTACCGCTGGCCAACACCGGCGGCGTCGCGCCCGCGACACCTGTGCCGGGGTGCGGGCTGCCCGAGGCCGAGGTGGCACAGGCCGCCACTCTTGGCGGCGGTTCGGGCTTCCGCGTCACCCAGCCGAGCGCCAGCCGGGTGGCGGCCTGTTACCCGGTGCATGCGACCGCGACCCTGGTCGTGCTGGCGCAACCGGCCGGCGCCACGGCGGGGCGCCGGCCCGGACGGTTCGTCGTAGCCGGTAGCGCCGCGTTCATGACCAACGGGCAGCTGGCCCACGAGGGCAACGCGGCACTCGCAATCGGGCTTCTCAACCGGCATGCGGCGGTGACCTGGGTGCTCCCGCAACCGGGCGGGCCGGGCTCCGTCGCCGCCCGCAGCAGTCTGGTCGACCTGCTTCCCGACCGGGTCGTGCTCGGCTGTCTCCAGCTCGCCGTCGCGCTGGTCGTCCTCGCCCTGTGGCGCGGACGCAGGCTCGGGCCGCCGGTGGCCGAACCGCTGCCGGTCGTGGTGCGGGCGGCTGAGACCGTCGAGGGGCGGGGACGGCTCTACGCGGCGGGGAAGGCACGGGAACTGGTCGCAGCGGCGCTGCGGGCGGGACTGCGGGCGCGCCTGGCCGAACGACTCGGGCTGGCGACCCGGGCCGGCCCACCAACCTCGCGGAACCCCGCGGCCACGCATCCCGAACCGGACCCGAACGCGCTCGTGACCTCGGTCGCCGATCGAACCGGGCGGTCACCGGTCGAGATCGCATCGCTCCTGTACGGTTCCGGGATGAGTCACCACACCACCGCGGCAGCCGGCATGTTCCAGACAAAGGGCGCATCAGTCGACGATCATGCGCTGTTGGGGCTGGCGGAGCAGCTCGACGCGCTCGACCAGGACGTGGCGGCGGGATGAGCGCCCCGGGAACACCCAGCGACAGCGATGTTGTGGTAACGAAACCTTCACAGAAAGAGACGGCCACCGGGTCAGCCATGTCGACCGAACCGCACCTGTATCCCGGCCCGCCGGCGGCCGAATCCCCCCCTCATCGGGGTACACCGGATGAATCCGAAGCGGCCCGCCAAGCGCTGATCGCGCTGCGCGAGGAGGTGGGCAAGGCTGTCATCGGCCAGGATGCCGCGGTCAGCGGCCTTGTCGTGGCACTGCTCTGCCGCGGGCACGCGCTGCTCGAGGGCGTCCCGGGGGTTGCCAAGACCCTGCTGGTCAGGGCACTCGCCGCGGCGTTGTCCCTGGAGACCAAGCGGCTGCAGTTCACCCCCGATCTGATGCCGGGAGACGTCACCGGATCGCTCGTCCACGACATCGGCACATCCCGGTTCACCTTCCGGGAAGGGCCGGTGTTCACCAACCTGCTGCTTGCCGACGAAATCAACAGGACGCCGCCCAAGACTCAGGCCGCGCTCCTGGAGGCGATGGAGGAACACCAGGTCAGCGTCGACGGAGCACCGCGGCGGCTGCCGGTACCGTTCGCGGTCATCGCCACCCAGAACCCGATCGAGCACGAAGGCACCTACCCGCTGCCCGAAGCGCAGCTCGACCGCTTCCTGCTGAAACTCACCGTGCCGCTGCCGCCGCGGGACGACGAGATCAGGATGCTCGCCCACCACGCGTCCGGCTTCGACCCCGCCAACCTCGATGCGGCCGGAATCCGGCCGGTCGCCGGACCGTCGCAGTTGGCGGTCGCCCGCGACGCCGTCCGCGCCGTCGCGGTCCGACCGGACGTCCTCGCCTACAT
>NZ_CAUVXI010000119.1:13514-16561 GCF_963555845.1 Protofrankia sp. Cas8
CGTCGACCTGGCCCGGACAACCCGGGCCGCACCCGCCGTCGCGCTGGGAGTTTCCCCGCGCGGTGCGACCGCGCTGCTGGCCACGACACGGGCGTGGGCCTGGCTGTCCGGACGCGGGTATGCGACCCCGGACGACGTCAAGGCGCTCGCGCGACCGACCCTGCGGCACCGGCTCACGTTGCGTCCCGAGGCCGAGCTCGAAGGCGTGACCGCCGACACCGTCCTCAACCAGGTGCTGGCCACCGTGCCCGTACCGCGGTAAAAAGAACTCACGGGTGGCCATCACCGGACGGGCCGCGGCGCTCGCATTCGCGAGCGCGCTGATCATTTTGTTCTCCCCGGCCCCAGGCTGGACGCTGCTGGTGGCCAACGGCCTGCTGATCGTCGCAATCGTCGTGGATCTCACGCTCGCCGGCGGCGTGCGCACGCTGGTGTTCGCCCGGTCCGGGCCGAACGCGGCACGGCTCGGTGAAGCGGTGCCGCTCGTTCTGGCGGTGACGAACACCGGGCGCCGGACGGTTCGCGCCCACATCCGGGACGCCTGGCCGCCGTCGTCGGGCGCCACACCACGCGTCTGGCCGGTGACCGTCCCAGCTGGACAACGACGCTTCGGCGACATGGTGCTGCGGCCCACCCGCCGGGGTGACCGGCATCCGTACCGGATAACGGTCCGCTCGCTGGGACCCCTCGGCCTCGCCGGCCGGCAGGGCCGGCACGTCGCGCCCTGGCGGCTGCGGGTGTTACCGGCGTTCACCTCCCGCCGCCACATTCCCGCCGCGTTCGCCCGCCTGCACGAGATCGAAGGTAACGTCACACTGCGCGGGGGCGGACAGGGCTCGGAGTTCGACAGCCTGCGCGACTATGTTCCGGGCGACGACGTTCGAATGATCGACTGGCGGGCCAGCGCACGGCGCGGCACGGTCGCGGTCAAGTCGTTCCGGCCGGAACGTGACCGCCGGGTCATCTGCGTCTTGGACACCGGGCGGACCAGCGCCGGTCGGATCGGCGACGCTCCACGCCTGGACCACGCGATGGACGCCGCCCTGCTACTGGCCGCGGTGGCCGCCCGGGCCGGTGACCGGGTCAGCCTGATCGCCCATGACGCGGTCGCCCGCGTCACGCTGCCCTCGGCAGGCGGCCCGAATCTGCTGGTCAGGATGAGTGCCGCGCTGGCGCTGGTGGAACCGGTGCTGACCGAGGCCGACCACCGGGCGATCGTCTCCACGGTCATGCGTACCGCCAGCCGGCGGTCCCTGGTGGTGCTGTTCACCGAACTTGCTCCCGCGGTGATCGAGGAAGGTCTGTTGCCGGCGCTGCCGGCGCTGACCGCTCGGCACACCGTCGTCGTCGCGGCGGTGAGCGACCCGCGCGTGGCTGAGCTCGCGGCCGGCCGCGGCGACGTCCGCGCGCTGTATTCCGCCGCCGCTGCCGAACAGGCGCTGCTTCGGCGACGCCAGCTCACCGCTCTGCTCCGCCAGCACAGTGTGCAGGTCGTGGATGCCCCACCCACGACCTACGCGGCCGCCGTCACCGACATCTACCTGACGCTGAAATCCGCCGGCAGCCTGTAGCGCCCGACAGCCTGTAGAGGCTCGCCCGAACCGGGCCCGACGTGGCGCCGGTGCCCGGTCAGACGGTCGGCGCGAGATCGGCAGAAAGATCCTCTTCCAGGTCGCCGGTCTCCCCCGCGGCCACGGCACGACGGCCGTAGACCCAGACATATCCGACGAACACCGCCAGGGCGAGGGCGCCGATGGCGATCCGGACCCCGGCGGGCAGGGCTGACGGTGTCACGAACGCCTCGATCAGACCGCTGACCGCCAGGGCGACGGCCAGGCCGAGTGAGATCACGACAGCCGCCCGGCCCTCAGCCGCCAGCGCCTCGACCCGGCGGCGCGGGCCCGGATCGATGATGGACCAACCCAGGCGTAGGCCGACCGCGCCCGCGGTGAACACCACGGTCAGCTCCAACAACCCGTGCGGCAGGATCAGCGTGAAGAACTGGGACGCCTCGCCGCAGCTGGTCATGTAGCCGCCGACAAGCCCGAGGTTGCCGGCGTTGACCAACAGCACCGTCAGCGTCGGGATGCCAGCCAGGGCACCCAGCGCGATGGCCGAGGCGCTCACCCAGGCGTTGTTCGTCCACACATGTGCCGCGAACGAAGAGGCGGGATTCTCCGAGTAGTACCTGGCGAAATCCGTCCGGCACAGGGCTGCCACCTCATCCCGGGGAAGCAGCCCGCTGTACGCGGCCGGGGAGTTCACCACCCACAGGCCCAGGGCGAGAGCCACCGCGAGCGAAACCGCGCAGGTGGCGAACACCCAGCCGCGACGGGCGTAAACCGCCGCCGGGAACGTCACGGCGAAGAACCTGCCGACGACATGCCAGCCCGGGTCCCGGGCACCCGCGACAACGGACCGCGCCCGGGTCACCGTGCCGGCAAGGCGGTCAACCAGCATCGGGTCCGGATAGCGGCTACGGATCACCGACAGGTGCGTCGCGACCTTCTGGTAGAGGTCCACCAGCTCGTCGAGCTCTGCACCGGACATCCGGCGGGGCCGCGCGGCCCGCCGGACGAGGTCCTCCAGGCGGGCCCATTCGGCGCGATGCAGGCTGACATATGCATCAAGATCCATTCGGCTCCCACCTCTCCATCGCGCTCCGCGCCCGGACTGCGACTGCGACTGCGACTGCGACTGCGACTGCACATCTTGATCACAGCGAGTATCCGGCAGACATCGGATGGGTGGGAACAGACAGGTTGAGGATAATGGGTGCCCCTGCCCGGGCCTGCACCCCCCGGGAGATATCGTCCAGAATCATGCGGGAGACGACACGGACCGGAGACGCGGCGTGAGCCAGTTGGTCACCGGCGAAGCCGTCACGATCGACCTTCGAGTCGCCCGGCTCGGCTCGCGGCTCATCGCCGCCACTGTCGACCTCAGCCTTCAGGTCGTCGCGCTCCTCATCATGGCCTTCGCCGCGTTCATGATCGTGGGTCCGGACAACGACGCGCTCGCCGCCACCGTCTATCTGCTCATCGTGG
>NZ_CAUVXI010000120.1:0-16225 GCF_963555845.1 Protofrankia sp. Cas8
TGGACGGATCAAGGTCGTCGATCACCCTGCGTAGTTCCACCAGTGAGGTCGACACCGACGACGTCGCGTCGAAGGCGCCCGAGTTCATCGCGCGCGTCGGTTTGTCCAGCAGCCGGTTGGATACCGCCGCCGAGGCGCGGATCTCCTTCTCGCCCATCCGGTGCACGGCTGCGACCTTGGAGGTGAAGCCAGGCGAGCTCGGGTCGATGCCGACCAGCGCGTCGGCAAAGGCCACCGCCTGGCTGCTCAGGCGTGACGCCACCTCAGCACTGATCGCAACGGCCGGTCCGGCCTGCTCGGGCGCGACCGGCGCGACGGGCTCGGGCGGCACCAGGACCAGTTGCGTGCCGGGGCCGCCCGCGGCCGGTGACGGGGTCGGCGGTGGCAGGTTCATCAACCCGGGCCCTTCTGGTACTTCATCTCGATCTCGGTGATCATTCGCTCGGATATCTCCGCGCTCGGTGGTTCGACGACGTTGACCAGCTGCGGTGGGGGATTGGTCCCCCGTTCGGCGGCATACTGCCGGCCGTAGCCGGCGTCCGCGGTCCGGAACCCGTGCCGCACGGCGAGGCGCTGTAGCTCCGGGTCGGTGCTCAGCAGGCGCCCGACCGCGTCGCCTGCGGGCGTGAGCGGGACGACGGTGTGCTTGGCGTAGATGGTCGGATTCGGATACATAAGCACCTTCTTGTCGCCGTCGCCGGTCAGGGAACCGTCTCGCGCGAGCGCGTGGGCACTGAACTGGGCCTCATAAATCATGACCATCGGCGTTTTCCCCATGCCGATCGTCAGAAAATCGTCGAACGGTTCCTGCGACGACGCCTCCAGATAGCCCTGTTTGAGAAAAAGGGGCGCGAGTATGTTGGTCATGCGGTCGGCCGTCCCGGCGTCGGTGACGATGTTCCCGTTGTTGGTCACATAGGACGCGATCGCCAGGTAGAGGGCGGCCGAGTTCGACGTCCGCACATCCGTCGAACTGATGAGGATGGACTTGTCGGTCCGATAAACGGTGTTCCCCGGCAGTTGCGACCACCGGGTGTCCTTTGCCACCAGGTCGAGGTACTTGCGCATGTCGAACAGGTAATGGTCGCCATCGGTGACGCTGACACCTGCCGCGGTCAGCAGCGTCGCGATCGGGGTGAAGGTGGCTATCGCCATGGGCGTGAAGAAGGGTACGTAGGACGCGGTTATCTTCCGATCGCGTTTGATGCGGTCCGCCTGCGGCCCGTCGGCCGGGAAGGCCAGGTCGAAGCCGGACAGGTCGCGGGTGGTGGCGATCTCGCGCGATCCGGCGGACGTGATCTCAATGCGGTAGCCGGCCCGGGCGAGGGCGGCAATCACGTCCGGGTCCGAGAAGAAGGCCTGCTTTTCCGATGAGATCAGCGCACGGACACTGACTTCGCCGCTGTTCGGCGTGGAGCGCATCCGCGGGACGACGACCACAGCGATGACACCGACCGTGAGCAGCCCGGCAAGCACGAGCCCGAGAACTCGGCGACCGTGCACGGCGCCTTCCTTTCGTTCGCTGGTGTCGGTCCGGGTATGTCAGTCTGCATCATGCTCCATCCGTGATGTCCGACCGGCTCCCGACCGGCTCCCGACCGGCTCCCGACCGGCGTGCCACGGCCGGGGCGGCGGCAGTTCGTGACAGCGGTGCGTGACGGCGGTTCGTGACGGCGGTTCGCGGGGGATGTTCGCGGGGACGGGAGACGAGAGGGCGGCCATGAGCAGCTATGTGTACGACTTCCACCAGGGAAACAAGGACTTGAAAGATCTTCTCGGTGGCAAGGGTGCCAATCTCGCCGAGATGACGACCATGGGGCTTCCCGTCCCGCCCGGCTTTACGATCACGACCGAGGCCTGTCGCGAGTATCTTGCGCATGGCAGGGAACCCGCGGCGCTGCGCGATGAGGTCAGCGCGCACCTGGGTGCCCTTGAGCAGGTGATGGGCAAGCGCCTGGGGCAGCCGGACGACCCGCTGCTGGTCTCGGTGCGGTCGGGCGCGAAGTTCTCGATGCCGGGGATGATGGACACCGTCCTCAACGTCGGTTTGTCCGACGCCTCGGTTTCCGGTCTGGCCAAGCAGTCCGGTTCGCAGCGCTTCGCCTGGGACTCCTACCGTCGCCTGCTGGCGATGTTCGCCACGACGGTCCTCGGCGTGGACGGCGAACTGTTCGACCAGGCTCTGGACGCGGCGAAGAAGGCACGGGCGACCACGAGCGACCTCGATCTCGACGAAGCCGACCTGCGGATTCTGGCCGAGACCTTCAAGGCGATAATCCGGGACCGGACCGGGCGGGATTTCCCGCAGGACCCCCGGGAACAGCTGGATTCGGCCATCCGCGCGGTTTTCGACTCCTGGAACGGTGAGCGGGCCCGTCTCTACCGCCGCCAGGAGCGCATTCCGGCGGACCTCGGCACCGCGGTCAACATCGTGGCCATGGTGTTCGGCAACCTCGGCATGGACTCGGGCACCGGCGTGGCATTCACCCGGGATCCCGCCAGCGGTGCGCAGGGCGGCTACGGCGATTATCTGCAGAATGCGCAGGGCGAGGACGTCGTCGCGGGAATTCGTAACACCCTGCCCCTGACGGCGTTGGCGTCCATCGACCCACCCGCGTACGCCCGGTTGACCGAGATAATGACGATTCTGGAGCACCACTACCGGGACCTGTGCGACATCGAGTTCACCGTCGAACGCAACAAGTTGTGGATGTTGCAGACAAGAGTGGGCAAACGTACCGCGGGCGCTGCCTTCCGGATCGCGGTCCAGCTCGTGGATCAGGGCCTGATCAGTATGGATGAGGCGGTGACGCGGGTCACCGGCGCCCAGCTCGCCCAGCTGATGTTCCCCCGGTTCGGGCTGACGGGGCAGGCCGAGAAGATTGCCCAGGGTATGAACGCCTCACCCGGAGCGGCCGTCGGTCAGGTGGTCTTCGACTCGCACCGGGCCGTGGAGCTCGCCGCCGCCGGTACACCGGTGATCCTGGTGCGCCGGGAGACCACTCCCGACGACCTCGACGGCATGATCGCCGCGCGCGGCGTGTTGACATCGCGTGGCGGGAAGACCTCCCATGCCGCCGTGGTGGCCCGCGGCATGGGCAGGACCTGCGTGTGCGGGGCCGAGGAGATCGATGTCGACAGCCGGGCCCGCCGCGCGGTCGCGCCGGGCGGCATCGTCATCGGCGAAGGGGACGTGATCTCGATTGACGGGTCGTCGGGCGCGGTCTACCTCGGCGAGGTGCCGGTGGTGCCGTCGCCGGTTGTCCAGTACTTCGAGGGGACGCTGGTCGCGGACGGGACCGACCCCCTGGTCGACGCGGTGCACCGGATCATCACCCACGCGGATCAGGCCCGCCGGCTCGGCGTGCGCGCCAATGCCGACACCGCCGACGACGCCGCCCGCGCCCGCCGGTTCGGCGCCGCGGGCATCGGACTGTGCCGTACCGAACACATGTTTCTGGGTGAACGCAGGCAGCTGGTCGAGCGGCTCATCCTCGCCGCTGACGCCGAGGCCCGCGCTGCTGCACTGGTTGAACTCCTACCGCTTCAGCGCGACGACTTTGTTGCGATCTTCACGGCGATGGACGGTCTGCCGGTGACGGTCCGCCTGATCGACCCTCCGCTGCACGAGTTCCTCCCGGATCTCACCGAACTCTCGGTGCGCCTGGGCGTCGCCACCGCCACCGGCCAGCCGGTGTCGGACGGCGATGGCGCGCTGTTGGAGGCGGTCCGCCGGCTGCACGAGCAGAATCCGATGCTGGGGCTGCGCGGGGTACGGCTGGGGCTGCTCATCCCGGGTCTGTTCGCCCTGCAGGTGCGGGCGATCGCCGAGGCGGCCGTGCGGTGCCGCCGGGCCGGCGGAGATCCACATCCGGAGATCATGGTGCCGTTGGTGGCCGCGGTCCAGGAACTGGAGGTCGTCCGCGACCAGGCTGAACAGGTGCTGCGCGAGGTCGCGACCGAGACCGGGGTCGATGTTCCCGCGCTGATCGGGACGATGATCGAGGTACCGAGGGCCGCCCTGACCGCGGGTCAGATCGCCGAGGCCGCGCAGTTCTTCTCGTTCGGCACGAACGACCTCACCCAGATGGGCTGGGGTTTCTCCCGGGACGACGTGGAGTCCTCCTTCTTCTCCCGCTATCTCGAGCTGGGGATCTTCGGCGTCTCCCCGTTCGAGTCGCTTGACCGCGATGGAATCGGCCGACTCGTGCGTATCGCGGTCGAGGAGGGGCGTGCGATCCGGCCTGAGATCAAACTGGGTGTCTGCGGCGAGCACGGTGGCGACCCGGATTCGGTGCACTTCTTCCATCAGGTCGGACTCGACTACGTTTCGTGTTCCCCGTTCCGGGTGCCGATCGCCCGGCTGGAAGCCGGCCGGGCGGCCATCCTGGACCGTGCCGGCCAGGGCGGTTAGCGGGCACTCCGGCCGGGACGAAGGTGCTTGCGGTCCCGCGAACGGCCCCCCAGTCATGGCCCGTTCGTCACCGTCGTGAACTTCTGCCGCTGGTACCGTTCGGGACTGTGGGACCCGGGGTATGGCCTGGACCGTCCAGGAACAGCGGACCGGTCGGGGCAGCGGGAGCGCACGTACGGCGGATATCCATGTCCGGATACGCAGGCGTATTAGGAGGCTGGCGTGGTAACTCCCGAATCCGAGATCATGATTGATCCAACCGATCTTGATCAGATCCGGGAACTGGCTCAGCAACTGCGGGTCGATTCGGTCCGATCGTCGACGTCCGCGGGTTCGGGCCACCCGACGTCGTCGATGTCAGCCGCGGACGTGATGGCGGTTCTGCTCGGACGGCACCTGCGGTATGACTGGGACAAACCGGACGACCCGGCCAACGATCACCTGATCTTCTCCAAGGGGCATGCGTCCCCGTTGCTGTATGCGATGTTCAAGGCTGTCGGCGTGGTTTCCGATCATGAACTGATGACCGGATACCGCCGTTTCGGCCAGCGCCTGCAGGGTCATCCGACGCCGATTCTGCCCTGGGTCGACGTGGCGACCGGATCGCTCGGGCAGGGGCTGCCGGACGCGGTCGGCGTGGCACTCGCCGGGCGACTCCTTGACCGACTTCCCTACCGGGTGTGGGTGCTGTGCGGCGACAGTGAGATGGCCGAGGGTTCGATCTGGGAGGCGCTGGACAAGGCGGCTCACTACCAGCTGTCGAATCTGACGGCGGTCGTGGATGTCAACCGCCTCGGTCAGCGTGGCGCAACCGAGCTCGGCTGGGACCTCGACGCCTACGCCCGCCGGGTCGAGGCGTTCGGCTGCCGGGCACTCATGGTCGACGGGCATGACATCGCCGCGATTGACAAGGTCCTGACCGAGGCTGCCGAAGCTGACCGCCCGGTGGTCGTCCTCGCCCGCACCCGTAAGGGGGAGGGCTTCTCCGAGATCGTCGACGCCGACGGATGGCACGGCAAGGCGCTGCCGCCCGACATGGCCGAGCGCGCGATCGCCGAACTCGGTGGCGAACGCAACCTGCGCGTCCGGGGAGCGGTGCCACCGGCGTCCATCGAGCGGCCGCCGGCGCCCGCCCCGGTTACGGTCGAACTGCCGACCTACCCCCTCGGTGCGAAGGTCGCACCTCGAAAGGCATACGGCGAAGCGCTCGTCGCCGTCGGAGCGCGGGCAGCTGTGGTTGCCCTGGACGCCGAGGTCAGCAACTCCACCCACTCCGAGGACTTCGCCAAGGTCCACCCGGAGCGATTCTTCGAGATGTTCATCGCCGAGCAGCAGCTCGTCGCGACAGCGGTGGGACTGTCGGTACGCGGTTACATTCCGTTCGCTTCCACGTTCGCAGCCTTCTTCTCGCGCGCATACGACTTCATCCGGATGGCCGCGATCTCACAGGCGAACATCCGGCTGGCGGGTTCGCATGCGGGTGTCGAGATCGGCGCGGACGGTCCGTCCCAGATGGCACTGGAAGATCTTGCGATGATGCGGGCGGTGCACGGTTCGACCGTCCTGTATCCCAGTGACGCGACCAGCACGGCCAAGCTTGTTGAGATCATGGCCGATCTCGACGGGGTCAGCTACCTGCGTACGACTCGTGGTGCCTACCCGGTGATCTACGGTCCGGACGAGTCCTTCACCGTTGGGGGCTCGAAGGTGCCGCGCCGGTCGGACGCCGATGTGGTCACCCTCATCGGCGCCGGCGTCACCCTGCACCAGTGCCTGGCGGCTGCGCAGACACTTGCGGCCGAAGGCATTGCAGCACGGGTGATCGACCTCTACTCGGTCAAGCCGGTGGATGAGGCGACGGTGGTGGCCGCCGCGCGGGCGACCGACGGCCGGCTGGTAGTGGTCGAGGACCACTACCCCGAGGGCGGCATCGCTAGCGCGGTGGTGGGGACACTCGCCGCTGCCGATGTGCCGGTGCGTCTGCGCCACCTGGCCGTCCGCGACCTACCGGGGTCGGGTACGCCGACCGAGCTGCTGGACGCGGCGGGAATCTCGGCGAGCCACATCGTGGCGGCGGCCCGCGCCCTGCTGCGCTGATCTTCACAGGTCTGATCGTCACAACGCACTGGAACACGCTGGAACACGACGAGACTCCCCTGCGCCCGGCATCCCGGTAGCAGGGGAGTCTCGCTGTTCTTGTACTGCCTTGTACTGCTTGGTCAGTCGTCGGAGCTGCTGGGCGCCGGCGCGCCCCCGAACATCATGTCGCACATCGTCAGATAGAGCCGGTCCGGTCGAGGTAGAAATTGGATCTTTGATAGAGCCTGATCCTGTCCGGCCGATTCGACGATGAACTCGCCGTATCCGAGAAGCCGACCCATCGGGTCCCGGTTGTAGGTGAGATCTGTCACTTTCTCCAGGGGCATGGTCTGCACCTTGCGGAAAAAGATCCCCGAGACCTTCAGGAGGCGCTTGTCGGTGATCATCAAGTGGTCGAAGTGCCAGTCGGCGACACGCCACAGCATCCGAAAGAGCATGAAGAGTGCGAACCACCAGGGGAGGGCGGCAACGACGTTGCCGAGGTTCAGCCCGCTGAGCAGGATCGTGAGTAGGACCGCGAGCACGATGGAGCCCAGTGTCTGAAGGAAGACAGGCAGCAGAACGGCCCAGTGCATCCGGACCATGATGACCAGTCGTTCGCGAGTGGCGAGGTACTTGTCGTCCCTGGCTGCGGGGTCAGGGATCCGGAGTCTCACCAAGGCCACCGCCGTCGCCGGGATTGCACCGACAGCTCGCGTCTCCTCACAGGACCGTGTCGGTCACGAAGTTGGAGAAGCCGCTGCCAGCGGAGTGCAGACCGTCAATGGCCCGGTTGATGATGTTTGCCGCACTTTCAGGTGCGGTGACAACGAAGAAGATGACGAACGCGATGAGACCGTATTTGACGATCTTGTCCACGGCGGGCCTCCGGGCCGAAGTTGGGACGGCTGACCACAAAGTATCGCCGCTTCGCACCTCGGACGTATGGAAATCGCGCCTATACGCTCGGCGCCGTGGCCGGCGAGTGGTACGAAGCGTCCGACGTGGTCCGTTGGGGCGAGGAGCGACAGAAGAGTACACCCGACGATCGAACGTGGTTCGAGCGGGACCGCGCGCGTGTCCTGCACTCCAGCGCACTACGCCGGTTGGCCGGCAAGACGCAGGTCGTCGGTCCGTTCGACGACGACTTCCCGCGTACCCGGCTCACCCATTCCCTGGAGACCGCTCAGGTCGGCCGGGGCCTGGCCCGTTCGCTGGGCGCCGATCCGGACCTGGTCGACGCCGCCTGCCTGGCGCATGACATCGGACACCCTCCGTTCGGTCACAACGGCGAGGCCGCCCTGGACGCGGCTGCCCGCGACTGCGGGGGGTTCGAGGGAAACGCCCAGAGCCTGCGTGAGCTGACCCGTCTTGAGGTCAAGATCGTGGATGTCCACGGCCGGGAGGCCGGTCTGAACCTCACCCGGGCCACCCTGGACGCGTCGCTGAAGTACCCCTGGCCCAAGCGGGACGACACGCCGAAGTTCGGCGTCTACGCCGACGACATGGCGATTTTCGCCTGGGTTCGCGACGGCGCGCCGGCCGGTCGACGGTGTATGGAGGCGCAGCTGATGGACTGGGCCGACGATGTGGCGTACAGCGCGCACGACCTGGAGGACGGCGTCGTCGCCGGCCTGATCGACCTGGGCCGGCTGGCGGACTCCGGAGCGCGGGCCGATCTCGTGGCCTCGACCGCGGACCGCTATCCGGCGGCGTCGCAGAGCGCGCTTGACGAGGCGTTGGACCGGTTGCGGCGGCAGCCGTGGTGGGTCGCGGGGCCGGTGCCGACGCCGAGCGCGCTGCGCGCCGTGCGGGCCATGACCAGCGAGCTGATCGCGCGGCTGTGCGTCGCCGCGGTCGCGGCCACCCGGCAGGCGTACGGCGATCGTCCGCTGCGGCGCTACCACGCCGACCTCGTGGTGCCCGCCGCGACGGTTGCCGAGTGCTGCCTGCTCAAAGGGGTGACGGCCCGGTTCGTCATGGACCGCCGCGACGCGCACGTCCGGCAGCGCCGCCAGCGCGAGGTCATCGCCGAGCTTCTCGCGCTGCTCCTCGTGCGGGCACCGCAGGCGCTCGACTCCCTGCTGCGCCCGGCCTGGCTGGCCGCCTGCGATGACGCGGCCCGTCTGCGGGTCGCCGTCGACCAGGTCGCCCGCCTCACCGACGCGAGCGCCGGCCGGCGGCACGCGCAGCTGACCGGGCGCCCCTGGCCGGTCGCCCTCTAGCGGGCCGAAGGCGATGCGATCGTGGTTCTGTCGCATCGCCGGAGGCCGAACGCTCCGGGTCAGGGCCGAAGGCGATGCGATCGTGGTTCTGGCGCATCGCCGGAGGCCGAACGCTCCGGGTCATCGACGGTGGCCGGTCGGTCAGAAGATCGGCACCTTGGCGCCGTTGACAAGTACCATCACGGGGGAAAGGGCGGACCCGCGGGGGCGGTGGCAGGCCGAGGGCATCAGTGCAGGGGCAGCGGACCCCGGTGTGACCCCGGCCCGTCGACACCCCGCCCGGGATGCAGGGAGGGACGTATGGCCGGACGCATCCGCGACGCAGATGTTGCCGCCGTGCGTGACCGTTCGCCGATCGCGGACATCATCGGCGACTATGTACAGCTGCGTCCCGTCAGCAGCGGTCAGCTGCGCGGTCTGTGCCCGTTCCATGACGAGAAGTCCCCGTCGTTCAACGTCCGTCCGCAGGTCGGCGCCTACCACTGCTTCGGTTGCGGTGTCGGTGGCGACGTGATCGCATTCGTCCGGGCCATCGACGCGCTGTCGTTCCCGGAGGCGGTGGAACGACTCGCCCGTCGTGCCGGGATCACCCTGAGCTACGAAGGCGGCGGGGTGACCAGCCGTGTGGTCACCAGCCAGCGCCAGCGGCTCCTTGACGCTCACCGCGTGGCGGCCGAGTTCTACGCCGAACGGCTGAGCGCAGCCGACGCCCGCGAAGGCTGGGATTTTCTCACGGCCCGGGGCTTCGACCAGCACGCGGTGTCGCGGTTCAGCGTCGGCTATGCGCCGGCAGGTTGGGACACCCTGACCCGTCACCTGATGGGCCGGCACTTCACCGCCGCGGAGCTCGTCCTCGGCGGCCTGGCCAAACAAAGCAGTCGCGGGAGCCTCATCGATCGGTTCCATCGGAGGCTGGTATGGCCGATTCGTGACCTCGCCGGGGATGTCGTCGGCTTCGGCGCCCGTCGGCTCGCCGCCGACGATCCCGGACCCAAGTACCTCAACACCCCCGAGACCCCGTTGTTCAAGAAGGCCAGCCTGCTCTACGGTGCCGACCTCGCCCGGCGGGAGATCGCCCGGCGGTATCAGGTCGTGGTCGTCGAGGGTTACACCGACGTGATGGCCTGTCATCTCGCCGGCGTCCCGACCGCGGTCGCCTCCTGCGGTACCGCGTTCGGCAGCGAGCACGTGACCGTATTGCGGCGCCTGCTGATGGATCAGAGCGAGCACCGCGGTGAGGTCGTGTTCACCTTCGATGGCGACGAGGCCGGCCGCAAGGCCGCCATTCGTGCCTTCGAGTTCGAGGAGCGGTTCGTCACCCAGACCTTCGTGGCAGTCGAACCGTCCGGGCTGGACCCGTGCGACCTGCGGCTGGCCCGCGGCGACGAGGCGGTTCGCGATCTCGTCGCCGCGCGCGTCCCGCTGGTGGAGTTCGCGATCCGGGGGAAACTGGCCGAGTTCAACCTCGACACGACCGAGGGACGGCTGGCGGCGCTGGACGCGGTCGCGCCGCTGATTAACAGGCTGAAAGACCGGGGCCTGCGACACCGTTATGCGGTTAACCTTGACAACTGGCTCGGTTTTCTGGATGAAGAGTTTGTGGTGCGGCGGGTCGCAGAGCACTCCGTACGCGGTGGCGGTGGTGACGCGTCCGGTGGTGGCTCCGCGCCCGCCCGCCCGGCGCGGTTGCGGCCGCGCGAGGGCACTGCGGACGACGCAGCTGTGGCAGTCGAACGGGAGGTGCTCAAGGTTGCGCTCCAGTATCCCGGATTGGCCGGCCCGGCGTTCGACACGTTGCCGGCCGAGCTGTTCACAGTTCCCGCGCACCGTGCTGTCCGTATGGCCGTCGTTACGGCAGGTGGCGTATGCGCGGGCTTGTCCGCGGCCGGTGATGTCCCTGGCTGGGTTGGCATGGTGGCCACGGCAGCCGGCGACGACGAGCTGCGGCGGTTCGTCACCGGGCTTGCCGTCGAAGCCGTGTTCTGCGACCACGATGTCGACGACAGGTATGTCGATGAGCAGATGTCACGTATACAGGAGTTGCATGTGACCCGTCGTATCACGGAGGTGAAGTCGCGTGTGCAGCGGCTCAACCCCGTGACCGACGCCGAGACGTTCAAGCGCGCATATGGTGAGCTGATCGCCTTGGAACAGCACAAGCGCCAGCTCCGGGAACGGGGCCTGGGTGCCGCGTAACCTGGGTCGATCCCGAGAAGGAAGTGACGAGATTCCGCCCATGAGCAGTCCAGCCGTCCTACCGCGCGAGGCCCAGGTGGACGAGGTCAAGGACCTCATCACCAGGGGCAAGGAGATCGGTTTCCTCACCACCGAGGACGTCACGGTCGCACTGCAGGCGGCCGAGCTGCCACCGGAGCAGACCGACGCCGTCCTGCAGGTCCTCAACGACGAGGGCATCGAGATTCTCGAGGCGGGTGGGGAGGACGCCGACGAGGCCGACCTGCTCGCCCGGCGTCGCCGTGAGGAGGAGGAGCTGGCGCTCAAAGCGCCGACCTCCGATCCGGTCCGCATGTATCTCAAGGAGATCGGCAAGGTTCCGCTGCTGACCGCGGAGGAGGAGGTCGACCTCGCCAAGCGGATCGAGGCCGGCCTGTTCGCCTCCGAGAAGATCGCGGCGGCGACCCGCAAGACCTCTCCGCAGATGCGTCGTGACCTCGAGGCGATTGAGCGTGACGGGCAGATTGCCAAGCGTAAGCTGGTCGAGGCGAACCTGCGGCTTGTGGTGTCGATCGCCAAGCGCTACGTGGGCCGCGGCATGCTGTTCCTGGATCTCATCCAGGAGGGCAACCTCGGTCTGATCCGCGCTGTGGAGAAGTTCGACTACACCAAGGGCTACAAGTTCTCCACCTACGCCACCTGGTGGATCCGCCAGGCGATCACCCGTGCCATCGCCGACCAGGCACGCACCATCCGCATTCCGGTGCACATGGTCGAGACGATCAACAAGTTGATCCGCATCCAGCGGCAGCTCCTGCAGGACCTCGGTCGCGAACCGAGCCCGGAGGAGATCGCCAAGGAGATGGATCTCACGCCCGACAAGGTACGCGAGATCCTCAAGGTCTCCCAGGAGCCGGTGTCGCTGGAGACCCCGATCGGTGAGGAGGAAGACTCTCACCTCGGTGACTTCATCGAGGACTGCGACGCGGTCGTGCCGGTGGACGCGGCCAGCTTCATCCTGCTGCAGGAGCAGCTCGACTCGGTTCTGCACACCCTCTCCGACCGGGAGAAGAAAGTCATCCAGCTGCGGTTCGGGTTGACCGACGGCCACCCGCGCACGCTGGAGGAGGTCGGCCGGGAGTTCGGGGTCACCCGCGAGCGCATCCGGCAGATCGAGTCGAAGACACTGTCGAAGCTGCGCCATCCGTCCCGGTCGCAGAAGCTGCGCGACTACCTGGAGTAGTAGCTGGGGTTCGCGGTCGACACGGATCACGAGTCCGCGGGGTTCTGCTGCGCGGTGACCGCTGCCCGCGGACGGGCGGGTACACCGACCGCGACCACTCCGGCTGGAAGGCTACGGACCACGGCTGCGCCGGCCCCGACCGTCGTACCGATTCCGACGGTCAGTCCCTGGATCACCGTCGCGCCGGTGCCGATCGTCACGTCGTCCTCGAGCGTCACCGTGCCACTGACATGCGCGCCCGGAGACAGGGTGACGTAGTTTCCGAGCTGGCAGTCGTGCGCGACGGTTGCTCCGATGTTCAGATGGACGTGCCGGCCGGTCCGCACGTTCGTGGTGATGCTTGCCAGCGCGCAGACCACACTGCCTGGGCCCAGAAGCACGTCCCGCCCGATGACGGCCCGAGGGTGCACCAGCGTGGCCGCCCGGCGTCCCCAGTTGGTTGCCATCGAGTCGACGGCTCGGCGTACGGCGGGCGCGCCGACGCCGATGACATAGGCCGCATCGATCTCGGCGAGGAGCCGCACCGGGCCCAGATGGCGCACCCCGCGTCGGCGCAGCCTGTCCGGGTCGGGTTCGTTGTCGTCAAGTACCCCGAGCAGCTCGTAGGTCGGGCAGACCGCGTTGACGGCTTCGACGACATCGATCAGTTCCCGGCCGTGGCCGCCGGCCCCGACCACGACCAGCGTCGTTGGAGCGTGGCCCACACGCGCCTCCTTCATCGATTGGTAGTCGTGCAAGCGCACTCAGTAGTGTTACTGTGCGTGCACTATGAGCGTCACCCATTCCTCCGACGGCCCCTCCTACGTGCCAGCAGCGAACGTACCGGGTCGTGTCCTCGTATCGGAACCGACACCCGCACCCGCACCCACGGCCCAGCCAACACCGACGGCGACCGCGACCCGCTGTGACCGCTGTGATCGGTTTGTCAGGTATGAGCGCCGTAGTCGACGGGCGAAACGGGCGGTGGACGCCGCCGGGGCGGTCGTCGGCCTTGTCGGGTGCGCGCCCCTACTGCTGGCCGCAGCCGTGGCAATTCGCCTTGAAGACGGCGGTCCGGTGTTCTTCCGCCAGGAGCGGATCGGGGAGAACGGCCATCCGTTCACAATGTTGAAGTTCCGGACAATGGTCGTGGATGCGGAAAGTCGAGGCCTCGGTCTTGTCACACACCGCGAAGACGACCGCATCACCAGAGTGGGTCGCCTGCTGCGCGCGACCAGCATCGACGAGCTGCCTCAGCTGATCAATGTGGTGCAAAATGATATGAGTCTGGTCGGGCCGCGTCCAACGGTACGCAGCCAGGTGGACCGGTACACGCCTTTTCAGCGGCGGCGCCTCGACGTACCGGCAGGCCTCACCGGATGGGCACAGATCAACGGCCGAAACGGGATTCCGTGGGCACGCCGCATCGACCTTGACGTCTGGTATGTGGACAACCGGGGCACCTGGCTGGACTTTCAGATCATCGCGCGCACATTGGTCACCCTTGTCCGGGGAGACGGCACGTACGGAGCCGGCGGCCTGAACCCGGACCTTGAATCCGACACCGCTACAACAAGTATTCCCGCACAGCGAACCGATGCTGCCACCGCGGATACCCCGCTGAATCGTCACTGACGCGAGTCCTCACCGGCGCGAGTCTTCCCTGATCTGAATCGTCACTGCAGCCTGCGAACAGGTATGTAACCTCGACCGAAATCACGGGAGCTTTCATGCGGAGCATCACCACGGCCCAGCTCGCTGTCGACGGAGGAATGCCCGTCCGCCGGGCAGTTTTCCCCGGCTGGCCGCGGTTCGCCGAACAGGAGATCGCCGTGGTCGGGGAGGTGCTGCGGAGCGGGTTGGTCAACTACTGGACCGGATCGCACGGGCGGGCCTTCGAACGTGAGTACGCCGCCGCGGTCGGCGTCGCCCACGGCGTAGCCGTCGCGAACGGCACGCTCGCGCTCGAGCTTGCTCTACGCGCGGTTGGCGTCGGCGCGGGCGACGAGGTGCTGGTGCCAAGCCGGACGTTCGTGGCGTCGGCAACCTGCGTGATCGCCGTCGGCGCTCGGCCCGTCTTCGTCGATGTCGACCGAGATTCCGGCAACCTCACCACTGGGACGGTGCGTCCGGCGATCGGGCCGCGGACCCGTGCCGTGATCGCCGTGCACCTGGGAGGCTGGCCGGTTGACATGGATCCGCTCCTGAGTGTGGCGCGTACGCACGGTCTTGCTGTGGTCGAGGACTGCGCCCAGGCACACGGCGCCGGCTACGACGGAAGGCCGGTCGGCGGCCTTGGCGACGTCGCAGCCTGGTCCTTCTGTCAGGACAAGATCCTTACTACCGCCGGCGAGGGTGGGATGGTCACCACCGACAACCCGGCGATCTGGCGGGCCGTCTGGGCGTACAAGGACCATGGTAAGGACCCCGATATCCTCGCGACCCCGCACCACGGATCCGGCTTTCGTTGGGTCCACACGTCCTTCGGCAGCAATGCCAGGATGCATGAGCTTGCCGCGGCTGTGGGCCGAGTCGTCCTACCCGACCTGCCCAGCTGGGTCGAACGTCGGCGGGAGAATGCGGCGGCACTGGCGAAGCGGCTTTCGGAACTGCCGTCGCTGCGGGTACCCACACCCGACGGGGAAAACCTCGAAGCATCTTTTTACCGTTTGTACGCCTATCTCGACCCGCAGCGGTTGCGGGCCGATTGGAGCCGTGACCGGATTGTCGAGGCTGTCCGCGCAGAAGGTGTTCCGTGCGCGGTCGGGAGCTGCGGTGAGGTCTATCTGGAGCGGGCGTTCGGGCTGAACCTCCGCCCGCCGGCCCGGCTACCCGTGGCCCGCGAACTCGGTGAGACCTCGCTGGCGTTTCTCGTCCATCCGACCATCGACCTGAGCGATATGGCCGACGTCGCTGACGCCGTCGAAAAGGTACTCGCCGTCGCCACAGCATGAATAGCCACCGGGGACGCCCGCTGCCACGCCGGCGGGTAACCCGGGGAAGCGAGATCGACCGCCGCAGCACCGCCGACGGAACGCGCAGCGACGGTCCGAACAGCCTCATTCGATCATCGGTGTCAAAGTCAACCGCAACTGGCGCCGTCGAATCCCAACTCACCCCTTGCGATTGCCTATCGGTAGTAGATCAACTGCTTATAGTAGGGTTACTAACCGTGCATCATGAGTCTCACCTGCATCGCCGTCACTGCAGCACCGATCCTCGTCTCCGCGGCGACGCCTGCGGGTACTGCCCACGTATTGGAAGCCGAGTCGGCACCTCCAGAACGTGCCGCGCTGCCCCCTAGCGAGGTCGTAGAGATCAAGCTGCGCATCGGCGGCGCCGCGGGGTTGAAACGTGCGGCTGACATCTCAGAAGCTGCTGTCCGGCCCAGCGCTTCCGGCAGGTGGCCGCCCAGCCAACGGAACATCGTCTCAGGAAAGTTGGTGACTAGAAATGGATCAAGCGGACAACATTCGCGAACTGTATATCGGCCTACTTAAGCAGACGGTGACCTTCGACCTCTGGGACGCAGCGGACGGCAACCTGTGGAATCCGCGTCGCACATCCTATCGAATAGTTGAACGGATTTTGGACCGATGGCATCTAAAAATATTTCAGATACCGCCTTCCGATTGGCGTGAAAACGGCCGCGGCTGGCCGCGGTTCGCGCATACGATGATCGGTGCGAAAAGGATCGAAAACCTGGACGTGTGTATGCGCACGGTTCTCCGGGAGAAAGTGCCGGGCGACTTTATTGAGACCGGCGTATGGCGCGGTGGCGCATGTATCTTCATGCGTGGTCTGCTTCGCGCATACGGCGTGTCGGACCGCACCGTCTGGGTCGCGGACTCGTTCCAGGGGCTGCCACCGCCTGAGGCGGACAAATATCCGGCTGATGTGGGCGACCAGCTCCACACGATGTCCGAACTCGCCGTATCCCTTGAGGAAGTACAGGAGAACTTCCGACGCTACGGATTGCTTGATGACCAGGTCCGGTTCTTGCGGGGCTGGTTCAAGGACACTCTTCCGTCGGCGCCCATCGAGAAGTTGGCGATAATTCGCCTGGACGGTGACATGTACTCCAGCACCATGGACGGATTGCAGTCCCTC
>NZ_CAUVXI010000121.1:0-3215 GCF_963555845.1 Protofrankia sp. Cas8
GTCGGACGCCTACACCCGGTGCACGCAGGTCGCCCCCGAGGCGTTCGCCGACGACCGGCTGCGCAATCTGTGGGGCGGTCAGTGGCGCCGGACCGGTGAACCCCTGCGCAGCGTCACACCGCTCGACGGATCACCCATCACCGGACCACCCATGATCGAACCCGAGGAGGCCCGGGAGGCCATCCGCGCGACGCTGGACGACCACAAACGATGGCGGGACGTCCCGCTGGCCGACCGCAAGATGCGGGTGAGCGCCGCGCTGGACGCCATGGACAGCCACCGTGATCTGCTCGCCCTGCTGCTGGTGTGGGAGATCGGCAAGCCGTGGCGGCTGGCCCGCACGGACGTCGACCGGGCCATCGACGGTGTCCGCTGGTACGTCGAGGAGATCGACACGATGCTGGCCGGCCGCACCCCCCTACCCGGGCCGGTCAGCAACATCGCCAGCTGGAACTACCCGATGAGCGTGCTCATGCACGCGATGCTGGTCCAGGTTCTGGCCGGCAACGCGGCAATCGCGAAGACCCCGACGGACGGCGGTGCCGCCTGCCTCACGCTCGCCTGCGCCCTGGCGCGGCGCGAGGGCCTGCCGGTGGCCCTGGTTTCCGGGTCCGGCTCCCGGTTGTCGGGCGCACTGGTGCGGGCACCGGAGATCGGCGCTCTGGCCTTCGTCGGTGGACGCTCCACCGGCGGCCAGGTCGCGGCCGCGCTGGTGGACACGGGCAAGCGGCACTTCCTCGAGCAGGAAGGCCTCAACGCCTGGGGTATCTGGGAGTTCTCCCAGTGGGATCTGCTTGCCGCGCATCTGCGCAAGGGCTTCGAATACGGCAAGCAACGGTGCACCGCCTATCCCCGCTATGTGGTCCAGCGCCAGCTTTTCGATCAGTTCCTCGCCGCCTACCTGCCCGTGGTCTCCTCGGTGCGGTTCGGCCATCCGCTGGCCGTCGCGCATGACGACGATCCCCTGCCCGAGCTCGACTTCGGGCCCGTCATCACCGCGGAGAAGTCCGCCGAGCTCGCCGGCAAGATCGACGAGGCGATCGCCAAGGGCGGGGTTCCGCTGTACCGGGGAGCGATCGCAGACGGCGCATTCATCCCCGGGCAGGACACGGCCGCCTATGTACCCCCGGTGACGATCCTCGCTCCCCCGCCGTCCTGCGCGCTGCACCATGCCGAGCCGTTCGGCCCGGTGGACACAATCGTGGTGGTCGACTCCGAAGCCGAGCTGCTGGCCGCGATGAACGCGTCCAACGGTGCGCTGGTGGCATCGCTGGCCTGTGATGACGAGGCGCTCGCCCGCCGGCTGAGCAGTGAGATCCACGCATTCAAGGTGGGCATCAACAAGCCACGTTCGCGCGGCGACCGGGCCGAACCGTTCGGCGGCCGCGGCGCGTCCTGGAAGGGTGCCTTTGTCGGGGGCGACCACCTCGTCCACGCCGTCACCGTCGGAGCGGACCCGACCGAGCGGCTGTACGGCAACTTCCCGAGCTACTCGCTGTACCCCGACGCCTGAGACCACCGGCACCCGCGCCGCGGAGCCCGGTCCGCACCGCGAGCGCGGGCCGGGCCCATCCCTTGATCCACGCCGCTGTCGCCCGGCGACCACGAAGCGTCGAGGCCGTGCTCGGCGAGTGGACCCAGCCGAAGTCCCAGATCGTGGCAGCGGGCGGCGAGTTCCGGCAACGCGCCGAGGGCGCTGCGCCACGCCTGTGGCGCGGACGTGCAGTCGCAGTCATGCAGAACGATGGTGCCGCCGCCGCGCAGATCGGGCGCGAGGGTGTCCAGGACGCTCAGCGGCGTGGCCGTTGCGGTCCAGTCCCGGCCCCAGGCGGTCCATAACACCGGCGTGAGATGCAGCCTGCTAGCGGCGAAGAGGAAACCGGCCGACAGGATGCCGTGCGGCGGCCGGGCAAACCGCGGCTCCTGGCCGGTGACGGCGGTGATCAGATCTCGGGTGCGCTTGAGCTGACGGTAGGTCGACAGTGGACCCCGCAGCAGCATCGGTCGGTGATCCCAGGCGTGGACCGCAAGCTCATGGCCGGCCTCCGCCATCCGTTGGGCAAGCTCGGGTGCCCGCTCCACCATCGTCCCGAGGACGAAGAACGTGGCCCGTATGTCCAGTTCGGTGAGCACGTCGAGGAACAAGGGGGTGGACGCCGGGTCGGGGCCGTCGTCGAAGGTCAAGGCCACGTGGTCCGGCGCGCCAACCCCGGCGAGGACGGGCACGACGCGCGTTCGCAGGTGGCGCAGGGTGGCCACCGAGGGCGCGGCATAGGCCACGGCGGCGGTGGCACCGAGCGCAGTGGTGGCCCGCAGAACCCGGGCCGACGAGGTGCTCCCGGCCGGACACACCGCCGACCTCACAATCGACCGTATCGCCGACCGGTCGGGAACCGGCGCGTACCTCATGGCGGACACCTTCCCACACGGTTCGCCCAACGTGGCGTCACCCCCGACACTACACAAAGTCAGGACAGTTTACACACGGTAAGAATGGTTGATCGGCCCTGCGGTGCCCCTAACGACGAAACTTGCATCCGGGGCCTCCGACGGTGTCGGGTGAGGTTGACCGCAGCACGGCAGGCTGCACGACGCAAAGCTGCACGACGCAAAGCTGCGCGACGAAAGGCTGCGAGGGAGAAGCTGCCCGGGAGAAGGAGGCTCATGCAGGCAGGCGGGGCCGGCGCCCGGAGATCGGGTCCAGCAGCGTCCGGCGTGGACGTCATCGTGGCCGGCGCGGGCGTGATCGGTCTTGGGGTGGCGTGGCGCGCCCGGCTACGTGGACTGTCGGTGACCATCGTCGATCCCGCGCCGGGGTCGGGCGCGAGCAGGACGGCCGCGGGCATGCTGGCCCCCGTCACCGAGCTTCACTACGGTGAGCGGCCGCTCCTTGAGCTGAACACGGCTTCTGCGCTGCGTTACCCCGCCTTCGTCGACGAGCTGGAACGCAGCAGTGGTTGCGACATCGGTTACCTGCGGTGCGGGACGCTGGTGGCAGCCTGGGACGCCGCGGACATGGCCGGTCTGCGTGACATCCACGGCTTCGCGCGGTCGCTGGGTCTGGAGACCGAGCTGCTGACCCGACACCAGTTGCGCGCCAGGGTCCCGGCATCGGCGAGCGGGCTCGTCGGGGCGCTGGCGGCGCCGGGTGACCACCAGGTCGACAACCGCCTTCTGCATCACGCACTGATGCGGGCATGCGAGCGGGAGGGGGC
>NZ_CAUVXI010000121.1:3320-6718 GCF_963555845.1 Protofrankia sp. Cas8
TCCGGGTGGCCGCGCGGGAATGGCTGCTGCGCGGTGGTCGGGTCGTCGGGCTGCGGCTCGCCGACGGCACCGACCTGACAGCGCCGGTAGTCGTGCTGGCCGCCGGGGCGTGGTCGGCCCGGATCGGTGGGCTGCCACCGGAGGCCCTGCCCGCGGTCCGACCGGTCAAGGGCCAGACGCTGCGGCTGCGGACCGTTGGGCCACCCCTGCTTACCTGCGTGCTGCGGGGCTCGGTCCGTGGCGCCCCGGTGTACCTGGTGCCGCGCAGCGACGGCCGGGTCGTGGTCGGAGCCAGCAGCGAGGAGGTCGGATTCGACCTGAGCCCGCGTGCCGGCGCCGTGTACGAGCTCCTGCGCGACGCCCAGGCCCTCGTGCCGGGGTTGGGCGAGGCCGAGCTCGAAGAGGTGAGCACCAGCCTGCGGCCCGCCTCGCCCGACAACGCACCGCTCATCGGTCCGTCCCGGGTGCCCGGGCTCGTGCTGGCCGTCGGCCACTACCGTAACGGCGTGCTGCTCACCCCGGTGACTGCGGATGCCATCGCCGGCCTGCTCGCCGACGGTGCCATGCCCGCCGAGGTCACACCGTTCACCCCGGCCAGGTTCGAACCCGCGGTAACCCCGACCAGGTTCTGAGGAGGATGGCGGATGACTCTCACCGTGAACGGCGAAGCCATGCAGGTACCGGCCGGCACCACCCTGCACCAGCTCATCGCGGACCTGGCCGGGGCTGGCCGGGGAACCGCCGCCGCGG
The DNA here is from genome assembly GCF_963555845.1 of Protofrankia sp. Cas8. Lineage (NCBI taxonomy): Bacteria > Bacillati > Actinomycetota > Actinomycetes > Frankiales > Frankiaceae > Protofrankia > Protofrankia sp. Cas8. The sequence continues at coordinate 4,071 of NZ_CAUVXI010000121.1, forward strand.
TCGACGGCGTTGTGGCCCCCCGCAGTCGATGGGCGGAGCTGGAGCTACGCGCTGGTCAGCACGTGGAGATTCTCACCGCGACCCAGGGAGGTTGACATGGCCGACGACATCCTGGTCATCGCAGGCGAGGAGCTCGCTTCCCGGCTGATCATGGGTACCGGTGGGGCGCCGAGCCTGGCCGTCATGGCGGCGGCGATCGAGGCGTCCGGCACGGCCATGTGCACGGTGTCCATGCGACGGGTCGATACTGCGACACCCGGGTCGGTACTGGACATGCTCGCCGGTTGCGGTGTCCGGATACTGCCGAACACCGCCGGCTGCCGCACCGCCCACGAGGCCGTCCTGACCGCGCAGCTCGCCCGGGAGGCGCTGGAAACGGACTGGATCAAACTAGAGGTGGTCGCGGATGACTACACGCTGCTACCGGACCCGCTCGAGCTCCTCGACGCGGCCGAACGTCTGGTCGCCGACGGGTTCACCGTCCTGCCCTACACCAATGACGATCCGGTGCTCGCCCGCAGGCTCCAACAGACCGGCTGCGCCGCGGTGATGCCGATGGGCGCGCCCATCGGCACCGGGCTGGGAATCCGCAACAGCCACAACATCGAGCTGATCGTCGCCGAGGCCGAGGTTCCCGTCGTCCTCGACGCCGGGATCGGCACCGCCTCCGACGCGGCGCTGGCCATGGAACTCGGCTGCGACGCCGTGCTGCTCGCATCCGCGGTCACCCGGTCCCAGGACCCCGCCCTCATGGCGGCGGCCATGGCAGCCGGCGTGCGGGCGGGGCGACTCGCGGCACGGGCCGGGCGCATACCCAGGCGTCACCACGCGCGGGCCTCGTCGCCCACCCACGGAACCGCGGTGTTCTGATAACACGGATAACACGGACAATCCGCGAACTCGGCACCCGGACCGGACCGGCCTTCTGACCTTGATCGACTCACCGGGTCTCGTCTACGCAACGGGGGGCGGACGGGGATGGCCTTATATAGTTATATAAGTTTGCTGAAATATATTGACAATCTCTTTTAACATCACTATCATTACATACCACATCGACGCGAAACGATCCGGATCGGACCGCTTTGCCGGGCCGCCCGGATCGTTTTCGTCCACCCGGGCGAAACCGTCGTCGACAAGAATCCCGACATCAAAGAAACACGTCTGCCCGGCCATTGCCCGTGCAGGCGTCGGCCATACTCGTCAGGAGGTCGAGAAGTGCCACAGTCCACGAGTCCACCCATACCGATACTTTCCGTAAAACGAGAAGACACCGAAGGTATCTGTCCCGAATGCGGCGAAGCCGGGTTACAGCGTTATCCGGTGCTGTCCGACGGCGGCTGGTTCGAAGTCGTGAAGTGTCGCGCGTGCCTCTGCTCGGTATCCCGCACACCCTGGTCGCGCCTTGGCACGGTCATGCGACTGGAGGACACCCTGTGATGGACAGGAAGATTGTCGGCGTCGATGTCGGCGGCACCTTCACCGACGTGGTCGCCATCCACGACGGCCAGATCAGGGTCGCCAAGGTGCCGACCGACGTTCGGACGAGCGAGACCTCGGTCCTGCGCGGCGCCGCGGACATTGATGTCTCCACGGCGGACGTGTTCAACCTCGCCAGCACCGCCGGTCTCAACTCGATCATCACGAGGCGTATTCCCAAGGTCGCCTTTCTGACGACACTCGGCCACCGCGACATCCTCGACCGAGGCCGGCTGGTACGACCGTGGACGGCGCTGACCGACATGTCGTGGCGCCGCGGCATCGGCGACGCGTCCCGACCCCTGGTGCCGCGGTATCTGCGGCGCGGCATCAAGGAGCGGATCACCGCCCAGGGCGACGTCCTGATCGCTCTCGACGAGGAGCAGGCGCGCGAGGAACTGCGCGTCCTCGCGGCCTGCAACGTCGAGGGCGTCGCCATCTGCCTGATCAACTCCTACGTCGACGGGGCCCACGAGCGACGGCTGCGCGAGCTCGTCGCCGAGGAGCTCGGTGACGTGGTCTGTTCGATTTCCAGCAGTGTGTCGCCGCTGGCCAAGGAGTACGGCCGCGCGTCGACCACCGTTGTCGACGTCATCATGAAGATCAAATACACTCGATACACCGACCGGCTGACCACCGGCCTGCACGACCTCGGCTTCACCGGGACGTTCAACTACGCCGACTGCGCAGCCCGGCTGATGCCGGCCGACTACGCGATGGAGCAGCCGTACCGCCTCGTCGTCGGCGGGCCGGCCGCGGGCACGGTGTCCAGCGCCCACTTCGGCCGGCTGATCGGTGATGAGAACCTGCTCTGCGCGGACGTCGGCGGCACGTCGGTCGACATCAGCGTGGTCATCGACGGCACACCGTGGTCGAACACGACCTTCGAGCTCGAACACGACCTTGTCATCAACGCGCTCTCCACCGACATCGTGACGCTTGGCGCCGGTGGCGGCAGTATCGTCGCGGTCACCCCGACCGGCGAGATCCAGGTGGGTCCGGACAGCGCCGGTGCCGACCCGGGGCCCGCCGCCTACGGCCAGGGCGGAACCCGTCCCACCCTCACCGACGCCGGGCTGCTCATGGGAGTGCTGTCCGCGGACGGCTTCCTCGGCGGCACGATGGCCCTTCATCCCGAGCTGGCCCAGGCCGCGTTCGAAAGCCTGGAC
>NZ_CAUVXI010000121.1:6743-13947 GCF_963555845.1 Protofrankia sp. Cas8
TGTCCCTGGGACAACGGGTCGCCTTCGCGTGGAAGATGGGCCTGAACAACATCGCCGAAGGCCTGCTGAACATCGCCATCCGCAGAGGGATCGACCCGCGCGACTTCAGCCTGGTCGCGTTCGGTGCCGCGGGACCGATGCTGCTTCCGTCCCTGCTGGACCTCGTCCCGCTGCGACGGGTGATCGTTCCTCCCCATCCGGGCCTGTTCAGCGCGCTCGGCCTGGTCAGCTCCGACCAGGTGTTCTCCGACCAGCGCAGTTCGTACACGTTCCTGTCCCCTGAAACCGCGGACACCGTCGACCGGCTGTTCCGGGAGATGGAGGACGGTCTGCTGGCCCGCCAGGGCATCGACCCGAACGCGGTCCGGATCGTTCGCAGCTTTGACGGCCGGCTGTACGGCCAGAGTTGGGAGACGCCGTTCGTCGAGGTACCCGGGGGGACCATCACCTCGGACACGATCACCACGATGATCAAGACCTTCCACGACGCCTACCAACGGCGCAACAGCAACCGCTTCGAGATGTTTCCCGTCCAGGGCGTCACCTTTCGGGTACAGATGATCGTTCCTTCCGACAAGGCCGAGTACCCCAAGGTCGAGGTCGCCTCGGACGTGGCACCGCAGGCCGACGCGACGACGACACTGAGCCATCTGTATGGGCACGACGTCCCGGCGTCCGAATACCAGCGCACGAAACTACTGGCGGGGCATCGGATCGCGGGGCCAGCCATCATCCGCGAGCCCATGTCCACGACGTTCGTGCCAGCCGGTCACACGGCGACAGTCGGGGAATACGGCGAGCTCAGCATCGCCTGAGCCAGGCGAACCAGCTTCTTGCGAAGGATAGGGATGATGACGACCCAGACCGGAATTCGGAATGGCAACGGTGCCGCATTGCGGGACCTCAGCGACACCGAGTTCGAACAGCTGTACCAGTGTGACCGCTTCACGGCATCAGTGATCTCCAGCCGCTTCCGTTACATCATGGAACACGTCTGCAGCCAGCTCATCACCTACGCGTTCTCACCGCAGATCCGCGAGTCGACGGACATCTCCGCAGCCGTGACCGGTCCGCCCTCGCTGAACCACGCGATGCCGGCGGTGGCCCAGACGATTCCGCTGTTTTTCGGCTCCATCCCGGACGCGGTCCGCATCGCCCTCGAGGAGTACGGCCTCGACCGCATCGTGGCGGGCGACGTCATCATGGTGAACGATCCCTACCGGGTGGGAACACACCTCAACGACGTCTGTTTCATCCGGCCGGTCTTCAGTGCCGGCGAACTCGTCGGCGCGGTGACCATCCGCGCGCACATGCTCGACTGGGGCGGCCGGACCATCGGCGGCTTCGAGGTCACCAAGACCGACCTCTACGAGGACGGTCTGGTACTGCCGCCGACCCTGCTCTACAGCGCGGGAAAGCCCGTCAAGCCGACGTTCAGCCTCATTCTCGACAACACCCGTCTCGGTCCGATCGTGCTGCCCGACATCCAGACCATCCACACCTCGCTCGAGCTGGGCGCCGGCCTCCTCCTGGAAACCCTGGAGAAATACGGACTGCCGGCATATCTGGGGGGCATCCGCTATGCGTGCGACGCTGCCGCGGAAACCATGCGCAACGCACTCGAGCGGCTGCCCGACGGAATCTACGAGGGCGAAGAGCGGCTCGACAGCGATGGTCTCAGCGACGACGCGGAGCATGTCGTCCGGGTCCGCATCAACAAACGGGGGGGCCGGGCGGAGTTCGACCTCAGCGGCTCCTCGCCCGCGACGAATTCGGCCATCAACTGCTCGTGGCTGGACGCGAAAACCGCCGTGGCCATCGCGCTCAAGTACCTCATCGACCCCAAAAGCCCGTTCACCTCGGCGTCCCTGCGAGACGTCGACGTGCTGCTGCCCGCCGACAGCATCATCAACCCGTCGCCACCGCACTGCTGCATGTTCTACTGGGAACCAGTCCTGGCAATCATCAACGCGACCTTCAGCGCCATCAACGGTGTACTGGGCGAGTACGCAGTCGCGCCGGACTCATGGGGAGGTACGATTCATTTTGCCAGCGGTGTCACCGCCGGCGGAACCCCGTGGTTCAGCTCGGCCGGCGCGACCGTGACCCCGGCGGGGCCATGGGGTGCCACCAGGGACGGCGATGCCGACTCAAGTCAGCTCATGATGATTCTGAATCTACTCGACGGCGGAACCGAGCAGGGCGAAGCAGACAACCCCGTCGTCGTGCTTCGGCGCGACTATGTTCCCGACACCGCCGGCGCAGGCAAGCACCGCAGCGGCTCGGCCAGCGTCACCGACAGCCTCTGGTTGACCCCGGCCGAACACCGGATCTCCACCTTCCACGTCAAGCGGCCCCCGGGCAACGGCGGCGTGTACGGCGGCCGACCCGGGAGCCTTGCCGGTGGCTGGCTGTGGGACCCCGCGACGTCACCGCTCGCCCAGCAGCCTGCCATCCTGCCGCTGACCATGTCGAGCCCGATCTACAGCGAGGCGACACCGCTGATGGGGGTCGTCAACCCGCAGACGCACGAGCTCGACCCCGACGGTGAGTACCGCTTCCTGCTCACCCCGGTTGCGGCGTCGGCCAACACGATGATCCGTTTTGTCTGCAACGGGGCGGGTGGCTGGGGAGACGCGCTGGAACGCGATCCGCTGCGGGTCCTGCACGACGTGCGTGACGAATACGTCACGATCGAGGGTGCGGCGCGCGATTACGGTGTCGTCGTCACCGGCGACCCGATCAGGGATCCCGAAGGCCTCGCCGTTGACGAAAGCGCGACCCGGGCGCTCCGCACGTCCCGCGCCACGTCCACGTCCACGTCCACGTCCACGTCCACGTCCACGATCGGGACATGACCACGATCGGAACATGACAGGAAGATTTCGCGAACAGGTCCCCCGACCCGGCCCGCCACCGCCTTCTGGCATCCCGGCACGGTCAGAAGTTCTCTGCCTCTGGCCAACCTTCCGCCCGTCGATCATACTGCTGTGTGAACGTAGTGTGTCATCGATGTGACCGGCTCGGCAGCGGGAACGGGTACCGACACCCGTCCCGAAGGTCGCCGACCGGCAGGTGGAACCACGGAGGTGGCGAATCGTGCAGTCGACAAGCCTACGGGACGAGCTTCTCGCCATAACCAGGGCGGTTGCGGAAGCACAACGTCATGTGCGATGCGTGCGCCGCCACGCGCCCAGCTCACGCCTGGCCGGCCGTCTCGAGGCGGACGTGCGCCGGGTGTTGGAGGACCTCGACGACCTGGGGGCCGAAACCCTCAGCCGCAGCGAAACGAGCGGCCTGGCCGATGCCGGCACGGCGGGCACCTCCGCCTGCTCGGTGTACTCCGAAGGCAGTGAACCCGTGTTCGTGCCGGCCCGCCAGGGCGAGCCTGAGTTCCAGCCCGAATGCGACGACGAGGGGGTTGCCGGCGGGTGGCAGCGGGGTCGCTCCGTGTCGCCGCGCCGCCGGCGCCGCGTCCGGGTGTGAGCATGGGACGACGGGCCGCGCCACAGTTCGCGGCCTGTCGTCGGTCCGCCCCAGCCGACCGAAACGCAACCGGGAGAACACCACTCAAGGAGAACACGCCAGGGCCCCAGCGCCCCGAAGCTCCATGATCGCGCTGCGGCCCGGGGGGAACCAAGGAGCGCCATGCCGACGCAGACGGATGCCCGTCATCCCGACAATCGGGGTTCCACCGGAGCCACCGCGCCCAGCACCGGCGCGGCCCGAGCGAGGATCACCCAACCCAGCCTGAGACGGGACCGATGGTGGGTAGCTCCCACCATCACGGTGGCCGTGCTCACCGGCTTCGTCGTCTACGGGACGTGGGCGGCGTTCCGCAATGGCAACTACTACGCGCATCCGTACCTGTCGCCGTTCTATTCGCCCTGCCTGACCGACTCCTGCCCGACCGATGCGCTCGGCTCCGGACTGCTCGGCGATGTGCCCTGGATCTCACCCGCCATCCTGATTCTGATCTTCCCGCTCGGCTTCCGGCTCACCTGCTACTACTACCGGAAGGCGTACTACCGATCATTCTGGTGGGCACCGCCGGCCTGCGCGGTTCCCGACGCCCGGCGTAGGTACAGCGGTGAGACCCGGTTCCCGTTGCTGCTGCAGAACGTGCACCGCTACTTCCTGTACTTCGGCGCCTTGTTCGTGGGTCTGCTCACCTACGAGGCTGTCCGGGCGTTCAGCTTCGACGGCAGTTTCGGCATCGGCGTCGGCACCGGCATCCTCACGGTCAACGTGGTACTCCTCGGCCTCTACACGTTTTCCTGCCATTCGTTCCGGCATCTGTGCGGGGGCGGGCTGCGGACCCTGTCCACACACCCGGTGCGCCGGCGGCTGTGGCGGGGGGTCTCGGCGCTCAACCGGCGCCACCTCGTCTGGGCCTGGGCGAGCCTTTTGTGGATCATGGCGACCGATTTCTACATCTGGCTGGTCGCAAGTGGTCACATCCACGACTACCACTGGGTGGCGTGAGCGGCCATGACACCATCATCGATCTCGGAGACGCACGCATACGACGTCGTGGTGATCGGCGCGGGGGGCGCGGGCCTGCGCGCGGCGTTGGAGGCGCACGAACAGGGTGCCCGGGTCGCCGTCGTCTGCAAGAGCCTGCTCGGCAAGGCACACACCGTCATGGCCGAAGGTGGTATCGCGGCCGCAATGGGTAACGTGTGGCCCGAGGACAGCTGGCAGACGCACTTTCGCGACACGATGCGCGGCGGAAAGATGCTCAACCAGTGGCAGATGGCCCAGATCCACGCGCAGGAGGCGCCCGACCGGGTCTGGGAGTTGGAAGAGTGGGGCGCGGTCTTCGACCGGACGCCCGATGGACGGATCCTCCAGCGTGACTTCGGCGGCCACCGCTTCGCCCGGCTCGCCCATGTCGGGGACCGTACCGGCCTGGAGCTGATCCGTACCCTGCAGAATCGGCTGGTCAGCAAGCGTGTCGACGTCTTCATGGAATGCACGGTGTTGCGCCTGCTGACGGCGGGGCGCCAGGAGACCGCACCGGCGCAGGACGTGCCCGACGGTGACGGACCGCCGGTCACCGGCGCGCTGGCGTACTGGCGTGAGTCCGGGACCTTCGTGCGTTTCGACGCGCCCGCAGTGGTGCTCGCCACCGGCGGCATCGGCAAGTCCTACCAGGTGACATCGAACTCCTGGGAGTACACCGGCGACGGCCACGCACTCGCGCTGTGGGCGGGGGCCGCGCTGATGGACATGGAGTTCGTCCAGTTCCACCCCACCGGCATGGTCTGGCCACCGTCAGTGAAGGGGATCCTCGTCACCGAGGGTGTCCGGGGCGACGGCGGTGTACTGCTCAACTCCGAAGGCCGTCGCTTCATGTTCGACTACATCCCGCCGATCTTCGCTGCTGAGACGGCCGACACCGAGCAGGAGGCTGACCGCTGGTACACCGACAAGGTGACCGCACGCCGGCCACCCGAGCTGCTCCCCCGCGATGAGGTGGCGCGGGCCATCAACGCCGAGATCAAGGCCGGGCGGGGCTCGCCGCACGGCGGGGTGTACCTCGACATCGCATCCCGCCGTGACCCGGATTACATCCGCCGCCGGCTGCCGTCCATGTACCACCAGTTCACCGAGCTGGCCGACGTCGACATCACCAGAGATCCGATGGAAGTCGGCCCGACGTGCCACTACGTCATGGGTGGCATCAAGGTCGACCCGGCCACCGCGGCGGCGACGGTACCCGGACTGTTCGCCGCGGGCGAGTGCGCGGCCGGCATGCACGGCTCGAACCGGCTGGGCGGCAACTCCCTGTCCGACCTGCTCGTTTTCGGCCGGCGGGCGGGGCTGCACGCCGCGTGGTACGCGCGGACGGTGCCAGCGGAGGCCCGCGGCGTGGCTGACGACGCACAGGTCAACGCGATCGCCGAGCAGGCCCTCGTGCCGTTCTCCGCCACCGCTGCGGAGGCGGCCCCGGAGAACCCCTATCAGCTGCAGCTCGACCTGCAGGAAGTGATGCAGAACCTGGTCGGGATCATCCGGACCGAGCCCGAACTCGTCCGGGCGCTGATGGAGATCGAAGCGTTGCAGGCCCGTGCCCGCCGGGTCGCCGTCGCCGGTCACCGGCAGTACAACCCCGGCTGGCATCTCGCCGTCGACCTGCGGTCACTGCTCACCGTCGCGGAATGCATCGCCAGGTCCGCGCTGGCCCGCCGGGAAAGCCGCGGCGGGCACACCCGCGACGACTTCCCGCAGCCCGATCCGGTGTTCGCAACCGTGAACCACGTTCTGCGGCTGCGCGCGGACCGGCTTGTCCTGACCGCCGAACCGCTGCCGGCGCTGCCGGCGGAGCTGGCCCATCTGTTCCAAGCAGCCGCGACCAGCGGAAAGGGTGCCTGATGGCCGCATACAACCTGGCGCTGCAGGTGTGGCGAGGCGATGCCGACGGCGGTGATCTGCACGACTACACGGTCAGCGTCGAGGAGGGCATGGTCGTCCTCGACGCACTGCACAGGCTCCAGCAGACACAGGTCCCAGATCTGGCCGTCCGGTGGAACTGCAAGGCCGGTAAATGCGGGTCGTGCAGTGCCGAGGTGAACGGCCGGCCCCGGTTGATGTGCATGACCCGCCTGAATCTGTTCGCGCCGAGCGACACCATCACGGTGACCCCGCTACGGACGTTCCCGGTGATTCGGGATCTCGTCACGGACGTCTCGTACAACTACGAGAAGGCCGCGCAGGTGCCGGCATTCGCGCCGGGGCCGCCCGCCGGTGCCGACGGACACCACCGAATGAAGCAGGAGGACGTCGACCGCGTCCAGGAGTTCCGCACGTGCATCGAGTGCTTCCTGTGCCAGACCGTCTGCCACGTCATCCGCGACCATGAGGAGAACAAACCGGTCTTCGCCGGCCCGCGGCTGATGGTCCGGTATGCCGAACTGGAGATGCACCCGCTGGACACCGGGGACCGACGGGAGCTGCTGCGTGAGCAGGCCGGAATCGGCTACTGCAACATTACCAAATGCTGCACGGAAGTGTGCCCGGAACACATTACCATCACCGACAACGCGATCATTCCGCTCAAGGAGCGGGTGGTCGACGCCTCCTACGACCCGCTGGTATGGCTCGGCAACCGAATATTCCGCCGACGGCGCTGACAATCGACACGGCCGTCGGCCATGGGTGGGTGACCCATGGCCGACGGCCGCACAACGACCGGGGTCGA
>NZ_CAUVXI010000121.1:14470-16812 GCF_963555845.1 Protofrankia sp. Cas8
GTTTAGACCGTGCCCGCCGCGACAAAGGTGTAGCCGAGCTTCTTTATCCCCGAAACGGTGTCGCGCAGGTACGCCTTTCCGTAATAGGCGTGGTAGAAGAAGCTCGCGAACCCGTCACGAATCACGAGGTTCCGCTTGGCTGCGTCGATCAGGTCGGCCGGCAGCCGGGCCGGGTGGTTGTTGAACGGCTCCGGCTCGATGTTCCCGATGTTCTCCGGGATGAGATAGGTGCCGTTCACGTCGGTGACCGGATATGGGAAGAACTGACCGGCGTACTTGGTGACGTCGACGGTCCCGCCGGCAAGCTGGTTACGGAAGTACAGGCGCCGGTCATAGCCCTTGGTGAACTTGGCGCGCACGGCGGCGTAGTCGGCGGCCGAGCCGGCGTAGTGCGGGAACTCGAACGTCGTCGGCACAGGCAGGCCGGCCGCGGTGAACGCGGTGGCGGCGCTGTTCATGCGCCCGGCTGCCCAGGCCTGGCTGTCCTCGGCCACCGGACCGTCGTAGACGACGTTGTTCAGGGCATCGATGTGCGCCCGGAAGAACTCGAAGTCATCGGCGCTGACAGCGTCGTATGGATTCGCCACGTTCGAGTACTGGTGGGTGTAGCCGTGCATGAGCAGTGTCCCGCCCTTGCTCACCATGTACTTCAGTGCGCTGACCACGTCAGGTGTGTTCGCCAGGGTGGTGTCGACCGGGGTGCCGTTGTTGTACACACCCTTCGGGTCCCGGTACCGCGGGTAGACCGCGACGGTAAACGGCACCTGGGCCGACGACAGGTAGTCGGCCACCGTACGCAGTTCGGCCGGGTCGGCGTCCGGTCCGACGTCCTCGATCCGGACGAGCGCGCGGTGCCGGGTCGCTGTGGCCGGGGCGAGGACGTCGAAGAAGAGGTCCGACAGGGCAAGGTATCGATCTGTCGCATCCGTGTAGGCATATGGGATCTCACCGATATAGGTGAGGTTGTTCGACCGCAAGGCCCAGGGGAAGGTCGTCCCGTCGGCGCGCACCGCCTGGGCGAGCACCGTCGCCTTCGTGGTGTCCACGCTGGCATAGGACATGATCCCGCTGCCGTTGGGGGTGTACCGGGTCAGGCTGGTGTTCTTGTAGCGGACCTCGGCGACGGAGGAGAAATCGAACTGCGACCAGTTCCAGCCGTACGTGGCGGCGAACGTCGGTGACTGCGCGGTCAGCTGCCAGATGTTGTCGTACATCCACACCACCGGGCGGGTACCACCCAGCACGTCGGTGAGGAAAGCGGTGGGCACCTGCTCGTCGTAGGTGGAGCCGACGTAGACGACCGCCTTGTAGTTCGCCATCTCACCGGCCGTGTATGCGGCCACCGGATGCGCCTTCCAGGTACCGAAGTGGGACACGAGGTTCGCCGTCTGCATGGCGTACTGCTCGCCGAGCCAACCCCACTGGCCCGTGGTGTCGTACAGAATCAACGTTCCGGAAGGAGTTGTCGCCACCGTGGTGACGGCAGCCGACTGGATGCGCAACGCCGAGGTGGTGGCCGCCGGACGGATCGTCCCCGACGCAGCGGAATCGGAAGTGGAGCTCACCGGCCGGGGCCCGCGGCGAGGGGGTGAGGTGGACGGTGGGGGCGGTGGCGCGATCAGCTGACCGTCGGCCAACACCTGCGCATCGCTGTGATGCTGCGATGCTCCCCTGGAATGCGGCCGCTGCGCAGTTGCCGCCGTGGCCGTACTGACCAGGCCCGCAACAAGCGCCAGAACGGCAACTAAGATCGCTGCTACGGAGCCGCGGAATCGGCGGGTTCGCATCTACATCACGTCCTTTCGGGATGGATCTGGTTGACCTGGACAGGCTGATGATCATCCGTGGCACCCGTGGACGCACGGCTGGCGGAGCGGCCCACCGCAGTGCGAGCCTGGCGTGGCACACCGATGGTCGCCGGGCCGACCGGTGGACGGAACCGGGGCACGAACTCGTCGACCGGCGGACCCAAACCGAAGTAGTGCGCCAGCGCCGCAACGCTGCGCCGCGCCGCGCCGCCGTCGCCGTACGGGTTCACCGCTTCCGCCATTGCCGCGTACGCAGCCGGCTCATCAAGGAGCCGACCGACGCCGTCGACGATGCGGCGGGGGTCCGTGCCGACCAGTGCCACCGTCCCGGCATCCACGCCTTCGGGCCGCTCGGTGTTGTCCCGCATGACGAGCACCGGTTTGCCGAGACTTGGCGCCTCTTCCTGGACTCCCCCGCTGTCGGTGAGCACAATGGTGGCGCGACTCATCAGGTGGGCGAAGGCGGTGTAGTCGGCCGGATCGGAGACAACCACGTTCGTCAGGCCGCTGACGGCGGGCATGATTGCCGCACGC
>NZ_CAUVXI010000122.1:0-16087 GCF_963555845.1 Protofrankia sp. Cas8
AAGTGTAACCGGTCGATAAGCTCAGGGCAGCCAGCCGGTGTGAGTCCGGTCCGGGGAGATGCCAGGATCCCTGGTAGCTGGTTCCCGGCGTCGGTTGAGAGGCCGCCGTCGAAGCGGAATGACAAAGTCCCTGTGAGGGGGCGAGCAACTGGCCGGTCCGCAGCATGAAGCGAAGCTTGCAGCGTCGTTAGCACCGCCTGTCGAAAGATGGGGCAAGGAGGAGCCGAGCCCGTGCCTTAGAGGGTGAAGGCCATGGACGGCATCTGGGATCCTGGAGCGGGTGCCTATGAACCTCCCGGCGTAAGGAGCGTGGAACGGTCAGAGGGCTGTCCTGGGAACTGGAGAGAGCCTATTCGGCTCCGGGTCTGCGGCCCGGGAAGCATGCCTGTCTATAACCGGTGGTCCCGGGAAGTGGCAGGCGGCCGGAAGGCAGTCGGAGGGGGCAGTAGTAGCGTTTGAGGGTCGGGACAACATAACCCGGCCTGAGCGAAGGGCCCCTGCTTCATCGATGCGCAGTGTTGGAGGGAGGAACTCGGATGAGTGCCGTTGCGGCTAGGTCCGTCCGCCAGGCCGATGGTCTGGATGCGGTTCGTGCTCTTCAGCGTGTGCTTTACCGCAGTGCCAAGTGTGATCCTGCCCGTCGTTTCCATGCTCTGTATGGCCATATCGCTCGCAGCGACGTGTTGTGGCGGGCGTGGAGCGACGTGCGTGCGAACCGGGGCGCGCCCGGGGTCGACGGTGTGTCGATCGACGACGTCGAGCGCGCCGGGGTAGGCGAGTTCCTGGATGCCCTCGCGGGGGAGTTGCGGGCCGGGTCGTACCGGCCGGCTCCGCTGCGCAGGGTGCACATCCCGAAGCGCGAGCCGGGTGCCACCCGGCCGCTGTCGATCCCCACGGTTCGGGACCGGGTCGTCATGACCGCCGCGAAGATCGTTTTGGAGCCGGTGTTCGAGGCTGATTTTCTGCCGTCGAGTTTCGGGTTCCGCCCGCGCCGGTCCGCAGTGGATGCCTGTGAAGTCATCCGCGTTGAGGCGAACCGGGGTCGGCAGTGGGTGGTTGACGTTGATATCGCGGACTGTTTCGGTTCTTTGGACCATGCCGCGGTTATGGGACAGGTCGCCCGCCGGGTTTCTGACCGGCGGATGCTGAAACTGCTGCGCGGTTGGCTTCGGGCGGGAGTCCTGGACGCGGGTGTCATTCGTGACACCGTGGCTGGGACTCCCCAGGGATCGCCGATTTCCCCGTTGTTGGCTAACGTTGCGCTTCACCTCCTTGACGAAGAATGGGCGGCGTCGAGCCGGCGGATCGGTGTGCTGGTAAGGTACGCCGACGATATCGCGGCGCTGTGTGCCACCGAACAGGCGGCACGCGAGGCCGTACGTCGCATCAGCATGACCCTGGCGCGGTTGGGGCTACGGCTACATCCCGCCAAGTCCAGGATTGTGTGTCTGCGGGAGGGGCGTCGGGGGTTTGACTTCCTCGGCTGGCATCATCACATGGTGCGGTCGTGGAAACATCCCTGGCGTTTCTACCTGATGCGGTGGCCGTCGGCGGCGGCGATGCGGTCGATCCGGGCGCGGATACGTGACGCCACGGATCGACGTTTCGTCGGTAAGTCATTGGCGGACCGGGTAGGGGTCCTCAACCGGCTTCTACGCGGGTGGTCGGGTTACTTCGCTGCGGGGAACTCATCCCGGGCGTTGGGATCGCTCGACAGCTACGTCCACCTACGGCTTGCCATCTTTGCCAGTAACAAGCACGGCCAGCCTGGCCGGGGTTGGGCCGGGCGTCATGACGGCGCCTGGCTGGCCCGTCTTGGTGTGTTCCGCCTCGCCGGGCGGACACGGTGGGTGACCGCGCATGCCTCGCGGTGAACGGTGTCGGAGAGCCGTGTGTGGGAGAACCACATGCACGGATCGAAAGGGGGCCGCTGGCGAAGCCGGGCCTCGTGGCAGCACAGCGCATCCGCGCTGCCGGACGGCGAAAGTGTCCGATGGAAGCCCCGTCGACCCCGTCCCGGCCACGAAACCTGGACCAGCCAGCGGCCTACCTCACTCAGTTCACCGTTGCCCAGGCCGCGAAGGCAGCCATCTTCGGCGACGTCTCCGCACAGCCTCTGTGACTACCTCGCGTGTAGGTTCCTCCGTTGATCTTCCGCCCGGTTGCGAGGTACCAGAGGTATCCCGGACTCGGTGTCACTGGCGCAGTGCTGATTTCCCAGCTTCCGTTGGCAGTTCTGCTGGATGCCACAGCTCAGCGGGCGATCGCGGGCCGCGCGCCCGTCCGGGCCTGGGAGTCATGATCGATATCGCGAAGAGGCCGCAGGGACGCGGATGGTGATGCGATCCTGACGGTGTGGAGTTTCCACAGTTGTGGTGATGACTTTGGCGTGGGAGGCCTATCGGGCAGACCCAGCACCCGTCTGAGGACGTCCTCGGCCCGGTCAGCTCGCGAACTCGCGGATCGCGCAGCCGAGATCGATGCGCTCGCACCGCTTCCCAGCCGCGGTGCCTGTGCATGCATGGGGCGTCGCTCTCCAGACCGGCACCGGCGTGTTCCATCACGGCTGGCGGGACCCATATGCCCGGGTGGGCGATGTCTATGGTCGTCCGCACTCCGCATATGAGCCGCCGGACCTCCCGGTCGTTGGACCCGCTGACGAGGTGGTGGAGGCGGTGACCGGCTCTTTGTGACCTGTCACTACTTCTATCGACGTCTAGGCCGGGGGCGGCGCGTCGCCTGGTGAGAGGAAAGACCCGACCTCGTCGCGAGCCGCCATCGGTCGGCTCGCCTGCGCCACCATCCCCTGACTTGAGCGCGGAGTCCCCACGGACCGCCGTGTGTTAGCCACGCGGCTAACGTACGGCGCCGATCGGAAGGAGAACCGCGAGCAAAGTAGAGAAAATTGCCGACTCTGGTTCACGCGGGCGGTGTCTGCCGCCTCTAGGAGGATGACGGCCTCGCGGCGAGGCTCACGTGGCTTGAAGAGGGTGGATGACATGGATGTGGCGACGGTGGCAGTGTGGGCGACGCTGGCCGGCCCAGCGTGCGCGTTGGTCGGCGTGTGTCTGCGGCTACGCGCCCGGGCCCGGCGCGACCACGAGGACCGTGAACTAGTGCTCAAACTCGCCGGCCAGCTGCCCCGGGGCGGCCGACTCGTCTACCAACGGGATGAGGAATGTGCGCGCACCATGGTTGCCACGTCCGACCAGGACGCCTGACGGCGACGCGCAGGTCCCATGACCGACCTCGACTCATCGCGCTGGCCACCCGCACCGCCAGACGGGGACATCGCCGCCGCGTTCAGCTGCTTCTACCGGCGAGACATGCCGAAGCTGGTTGCCTTCCTGGTCTGGCTGGGCGCCCGACCGGCTGACGCCGTCGAGATCGCTCAGGACGCCATGACCCAGGTCTTCCAGCGATGGGGTGACCTCACCGCCCCGAGGGCATGGTCCCGCAAGGTCGCAGGCCGCGCCTATGCTCGCAGGCTGACCGACCTTCTCGAGGTCCCGGTGGACAACCCCGCCGTCTCTGTGTCACCCCTGCCCGACCCGAGCGGTATTGACGCGATTGTCGACAAACACGAAGTCGTCGCCCTATTCACCCAACTGCCGCTTCGCCAGCGGCATGTCATGGCCCTGACGTTCGACGGCTACACCCCCGCCGAGATCGCCGTAGAACTTGGGATGAAATCCGACGCTGTCCGCGCCTCGCTCTACAAAGCCCGCGCCACCCTCGCCCGGCTACGGAGGGGGATCGACCCAGGATGACGACCGAACCAGTCGATTCCCACCACGCCGACATGGACCGCTGGCTCTCCGCCGCGCACGCCAACTTGGTTGACGATCTCGCGGCTCACCTCGACCTCGACGCTGGGCTGCGCGATGCAATGCTGCCAGCCGCGCACACCAGCTTGGTTGACGACCTGGCCACTCACCTCGACCTCGACGGCGGCCTAGCCGCCATCCTCGCGTCCAAGACGAGCACCAGCGCGAGCACCGGGCTGGCCGCCATCCTCGTGTCCAAGACCCGCGCAGACGCCGCAGAGGCAGCCGGTGACGATCATCCGTCCACAGTCTTCCAGGTTGCCGTTGATCCGGACGCCAACGTTCCTCGTCGTGCGGCGCCGATCAGCGACAATGAGGACTTGGCGACCGCCGGTGGGCCTCGTCATGCCGCAGACGCCAATCACCTCGTCGAGGTTGACTTCGCCGGCCCTGACTACCGGGCGGTCGCTGAGTCCCTGGTCGGCTATGCCTACCCGATTCTCCATGGCTGGCTGGTCACCGGACAGATCGTGCAGGAATGCGCTCGCAAAGGCGTCCAGGGCATCCGCAAGCTCGCCGCAGGTGAGATAACTCTGACCCACGAGGACATCGAAGACCTCGTCCAGGACACCCTGCTCTTGGCACTCGACCGGTTCGCTACCGCCGGCCGCGCAGGCCGCGGCTGGACTCCGAACGGTGGCGCCCCGCTGACCGCTTACTTCCTAGGAAGCTGCATCTTCGCGTTCGTCGACGTCTACCGCAGCTGGGAAGGTCAACACCTCCGTCAGGACCGACTCGACCAGGACAGGTCATCTCGCGAGCCCATCGCCAGCCCCGACCCCGCAGAACTGATCACCCTCGCGGAAACCCTCCGCGAATCCCTGCCACCGCCAGGAAAGGCACGTACCGTCGTCCTGCTCGACGCCGCCGGTTATACGCACACCGAGATCGCCCAGATCATCGGGGACACCTCTCCCCGTGTCGTTGAAGGCCTACTACGCCGCTTTCGTCGGAACGTCGGTGAGCGCCCGGCGTCCACCGGCAGGAAGATCGACCCCCCCATGACCTGAGCTCGGGCAGGGGGCCGCAGCGGACGTGAACGAGAACGTCGAGCAGGCCAGAGGCCAGTAGTACCCGTCCTTTTTCCTCCTCGAAGGCTCGGCGATCACGTCGCACGTCCGAGTGGTGGAACGGGCCGTCGTACTCAAGCCCGACCCGATGCCCGCTGTCTAGGTGGAAGATGGCGTCGACCTCCACCTCGCGCCGGCGCCGGTCACGATCGCCACGCGCGTCCGAACACGGCATAGCGCCAGTCTTGCGGGCGCCCGGGGAACCACGACGGGACACGCTGGGTCGGCGGGCTCCTCCACGACTGGGTCGCGCGAAGTCACGGGTGCTGCGTGCGGCGCCGCCCCCGCCTCACCTAACGTGTGCTCATCTGATCACCGTGGTGCACCGTCCGGGCAGGTAGACGGGCTGTCGGCCAGGACCGTGACGTCGATCGCGGAACCGCACAGGATCGGGTAGCGGTTCGCATTGTGGTCAGTCAGGTCCACACATATTGGTAGGTAATGGCTTTGATCAGATTGATCTGATCAAAGCTTTTGATCGTTTGTCCGTCATTCGTCCGCGGGACTGGACGTCAGAGACCGGTACCCTCCAGGACCAGCCGGTTGTGACCCTCACCACAGGGTCCGCTTTGCGGGCGTCCGCAGCTCAGGCGCGATCAGTACTTGGACAGAGGCCAGCCACACCCGTCCCGGGAATCGCATCACCGCCGGTATCGGCCGTGATCGCCAGCGTGACGTTGTCCTGGTGATGCTGCCGGCGGCCACGGGAAACTCCCGTAGGCGGCCAGGGACCGCACTACCCTGATGATCGTTTTTGCCGGTTGGATCGGTGAGCATCACACGGTCCGTCGGTTCGTAGAGCTCAGGGACACCCGTAGGGCTAGTCGCCGGCATCTCCCTGCTCGCCGCTGTTGTCGCGGGGGGCTCGACCGGTTCGAACACCACAACGGCCTCGGCGCTGTGCGCATCGGCGGCCGGGCCTTCGTCGCCGCCGTTTTGGTTGTGCTCGCCGTGGTGACGGCCGCGCGGGGCCTGTCGCGCCGACCCGGACTGCCGGTAAGAAAGGGGTCGCCCCCGCAGACAGGCTCAGCGGGCGGTGTCGAGGGCGTGGAGGAGGTTGCTGGTCTTGACGCGGTAGAGGCGGCCGATGCGGTGGACTTCGCAGGGGAATTCGCCGCGGCGGGCAACACCCGCCGGGCGTCTTCCACTGTTCAGATGCCCGTAGGTATCGACGGTGGTCGTGATGGAGGCATGACCGAGTAGCTCCTTCACGCTCTCCATTCCGGCGCCGTTGCGCAGCAGCCAGGTCGCATATGTGTGGCGAAAGAGATGTGGGCTGAACAGAATGCCGGTGATATGGCGCAGCCGGACGACCAGATCGTAGACCGCGGAGTAGGTCAGCAGGCTCCCATATGGTTCGGCCCACAGGTTGACGAAGACATAGTCAGAGTCCAAAGCCCCGTACTCACGGTTTCGGTCACCGCATCGACGCCGCACCCGTAATGAGCCCACGATACCCATCGTTTCTCCGGATTGCAGACGATCACATCCGTTACCCGCAGTATTCGACGAATCTCACCAGTGTGGCTCCGGTCGTCGGTGTCGTTCCCCGTACCCATGCGAGACGTCGACGCCTACGCGACATCGAGCGACGCCCGGAGTGCCTGGCGGATGACGTCGCCGGCGTTCGTGTGATCGGCAGCCGGCCGTGCGGCGAGCGCCGCCCGCAGTCCCGGGTCCAGTCATACCGATACCACGTCCGCGGGGGATGATCCCAGCGGACGGCGGCCCCCGCGTTGCCGCAGCTCTGCAACGTCATGACCGGCCTCGGCCTCGGCCTCCGCCGCCAGCCGATCCAACCGTCGGCCTGTTAGCGGTCAGCCGGCCTGCGGGCCGCCCCGGACAGCGGCGAGAGTGGCGCTATCGGCGCTGGCGAGGGCGGCCGGGCTCCCGTTGCCGGTCACCGCAGCGGGCGTGGCCGCCTGGGCGGTGGTGGTGTCGTCGTCGTTCAAGGCGCGGATCTCCGACTTGAAGATCCTCAATGAGCGGCCGATCGAACGGGCCGAGTCCGGCAGTTTGCGGGAGCCGAACAGCACCACGAACACCACGGCGACGATTAGCAGATGCCAGGGGCTCAACGCACCCATCACGATTCCTCGATTCGCGCAGGTCGGGTAGATCCGCTCCCCGGAGACGGTGCTCCGGCCCAATGGGTACGGCGCCAACCCCATTGTGCCGTGACCCGGCCGGGTACGTCACGGGTGAGAGGGTTATCCGCCGGTAAACCCTCTGATGGCGTAGCGGACCGGCGGCAGACCCGGGTCTGCCCTGCCCTGGCCATTCCGGTCGCTGCCGGTAGATTCTGCCAGAATAAACGGGGAACGGGGTGCTCCGGCTGGCTTGCATGGCCGCCGGTGACGGTGAAGTGAGGGCCGTTGGGGGTCGTTTGATCAGCTCGTCGTCCGCGCCGCGGCGGCCCGGCCAGCCTGCGCTGCCGCCGCCGGTGTCGGTAAGGCTGGACAGCTCGGTCGCGAGCCTGTGGCAGCACCGTGTCGATCAGCATGTGCGTGACTGGTACATGGGTCTGCGGCTCCAGAAGTTCCCCGAAGACCTGCGGGTGTATGAGCATCTGCTGTGGGAGTACCAGCCCAATGTGGTGATCGAGTTTGGTGGGCATCGGGGTGGCAGCGCCCTGTGGTTCCGCGACCGGCTGGTGGCGTTGGCCCGTTACCGGCCGCTGGGCAGGCCGCTGGTCGTTTCTGTCAGCTTGGATACCACACCAGCCCGCGAGGGGGTTGCGCTGCGCGACCCTGCCCATGCGGACAGCATCGTCTTCATCGACGGGGACGTGCGCGACCCCGACCTGCCTGGCCGGGTCGCCGCCGTGCTGCCGGGCGAAGCCCGCTGTCTGGTTGTCGAGGACACCGCGCATGAGTACGACACCACCATGGCGGCATTGGTCGGGTTCGGCCGGTTCGTCGCCCCCGGCGGCTACTTCGTCGTCGAGGACGGCATCGTCGACGTCGCCGGCCTGCGTCCGGTCAACGCCGGGTGGGGTGGCGTGCTGCTCGCGATCGACGAGTGGCTCGCCACCGACGACGGCCGCGCGTTCACCGTGCGCCGAGACCTGGAAATGTACGGGCTGACCACCTGTGTCCGCGGGTGGCTGCAACGTCGCCCGTCAGACTAGGCTGGAGTTGCGCCCGGCCACCCCCACCGGCATGATCCTCGACTGGGTGGAGGGCCGCCGGCCCGGCAGGCGGAGTAGCGGCATTTCCTCGGCGGCGTCACTCAGCGGGAGTCAAGCCCACCGGCGAGGAGCGGACCCGGCGGACAGCCCGCCGCGACCGGCTGGACTCCAGGTCGTCGAGGTCGAGCGGGGAGGTTTCGACGTCGGCGAGACCCGCGTAGGGGGAGGTGGCGGCGCGGCGGGCTGTGCGCCGGTCGTTGGCCCATCCGATGAGCAGGACCACCTCGTAGAGCAGGCACATCGGGATGCCCAGCGCGAGCATGGTGGACGGGTCCTGGCTGGGGGTCACGATCGCGGCGAACACGAAGACCAGGAAGATTTCCGGCCGGCGCCAGGACTGCAGCTTCGCGGTGCTGACCACCCCGGCCAGGTTGAGCATGCACACCAGCAGCGGAACCTCGAACGACAGCCCGAAGATCAGCAGCATGGTGGTGATGTAGCTGAGGTATTTCTCGGCGTCGAGGATGCTGACGAGGCCGTCGCCGGAGAAGCCGAGTAGCAGCTTCAGCCCGGTGGGCAGGGTGAGGTAGGCGAGGGACCCGCCGGCCGCGAACAGCACCAGCGAGCAGTACGGCTGTTTCAGAAAGTTCAGGATGTGCGGTTCGAGGATGAAGCAGACCACGGCCGCAATCGCGAATGCGATCAGCGCCTTGGCGATCGCGGGGTGGGCAGCGGCAGCACAGGCGGCGTCTCCTGCTCGGTCGGGGACTACTCTGCGGGCGGTTGTGACGGTCAGCGCCGGCCGGGCACCCCTGCGGGATGAGCCGGCGCCGAGCGGCACGAATGCGGTGACGAGTAGTTCCGACGCGCCAGGCTGACATGACAGACGTCATCCGGTCCGGGTGTCGGCACCGGCGCGTGGTTGATGCTACGTCCCCCGTCGGCGGGTACCAACGGGGACACTGATATCCGTCTGGTCACGGTGCTGTCCGAGGATGGCGGTACGGACCAGGGGAACCGGGATGGGTGTTCGGCGTGGGTCCACGATCAGTGCTCCGGCGGGGGCGGGTGTCGGATAGCTGCTATCTTGCGCTTGTGGCGCAGGTGTCCTGATTTCGGATCCTTGCTCCGCTGCAACGATGCCGGCGGTCGCGGGCGCGAGTGGGCTCGGCGTGCAGATCGACTGATCGGGTCCGGCGCTACCGGAGGAGTGGAGTTGTAGTGGTACAGATCGGTGGTCGTACGGTCGCGACCGGCGATGTCGGCATCATGGGTGCCGGTGTCGCCGTCTTCGTCTCGAGTTTCCTGCCGTGGTACGGGGCGAGCTTCGGTGGTTACCGCGCGAGCGTCAGTGGGTGGAACTCGGGGTTCATCGCCTGGTTCCCCATCCTGCTCTGCCTCGCCGTGGCTGGGGTCGTCGCCGCGGCGACGTTCGGGAACGTGCGGCTGCCCACGGTCGGCCCGGTCGGCCCGTCGCTGGCGTTCGTCCTCGGCGCTGGCGTGGCCGTCCTGCTCATCCTGCTCCGCTGGATCACACTGCCCGACGCGGGCAGCTCGCTGTTCGCCGCGCAGATCAAGTCGGGTCCAGAGGTCGGGCTGTTCCTCGGCCTGATCGGTGCCGCAGTGATGACCGGCTTCGCGGTGTTGCGTCTGCTCGCCAGCGGTGAGCCGATCCCCGGCCGCGGCCCCCGGTCGGCCGGCGGGTATGGCCAGCAGCCGCCGCAGCCGCCGTATGGCCAGCAGCCGCCGCAGCCGCCGTATGGCCAGCAGCCGCCGGCCGGCGGGTATGGCCAGCAGCCGCCGCAGCCGCCGTATGGCCAGCAGCCGCCGGCCGGCGGGTATGGCCAACAGCCGCCGGCCGGCGGGTATGGCCAACAGCCGCCGCAGCCGCCGTATGGCCAGCCACCGCACAACGGCTGATCGTCACGGCTCGGTGATGATGGTGGCGTTCCGGCCGGCCGCAGGGGGACGCCTGGAATGTGCTGCCCGGGGGACCGGTCGAGACGGGTGAGGGCATAGAGCCCGCGCTGGCTCGCCACCTCGATGGCCTGGCTGACCGCGGCCGACGGGCGGGTCGACCCGGCGGAACGCGACGGGCTGCGGGCGTTCGCGGCCACCGACCCGGTCTGACCAACTTCCCCGCCGGTAGAACAGGCTGTCATCCGGGAGGCGACCGAGGCGCTCGGCCTCGACCCGAGCGACTTCACCGTGCAGGCGCGGCTGGAGTCATCCCGGTCCGCATCGGCCGGATCGTCCGCGCTGGCGGAAGGGTGGTTATCAGCCAGCCGTCACTTCCTCCCCGGGGTCCAGTCCAGTCCCCAGGTGTATGCCGCGTCGAGCTCGCGGTGCCCATTCACGTACCGGATCTCGCGGCTGACGGTGAAGTCGTTCGCGCCGTTGTTGGTGAGCAGCGCGATGGCACACATCCGGGCACCGCCGGCCCGCTCGTCCAGACGTACCTCGATCGGTGCGCCCTGGGCCGGGGTCAGGGTCACGATCGCGTTGGCCTGGTCGAACGAGGCCACGCCCTCGTAGATGAAGGCGAACACCAGTAGCCGCCGGATGTCGGTGAGGTGCGCGAGGTTGACGTAGAGGTTCTCGCCGCCCGTCGACGCGCCGGTACGGTCGTCGGCGTCGAGCTGTATGTACGGCGGCGCGTCGAAGGAGCCGAATGAGTTGCCGAGCGCCTGCACCACGCCGGCCTAGCCGTCGATCAGCTCGAACAGGTAGGCAAGGTCTAGGTCGATGCCGTCCCCGGCGCCGAGCACCCGCTTCAAAAACCCGCCCTTGGCGGGTGCGGCGGCACCGCTGCTCCAGTTCAGGTTCACGTGCAACCGCCGGCCGCCGCCCTGTTTGCTCAGCGACACGGTCGGCGCCGACTTCGTCAACGTGACCTTGCTGAGCGACACCGGCGCGCAGCCTCCGCTCGGGCTGACGGTTCGCTTACTGTAGTCGATGGCCAAGGTTCGCTCCCCTGCGCTGTCGTACGCTGCCTGCGGTTGCCTGGTCTGCGCCCGCCGGGTGTCCTGGCCGGCACCGCCCGAAGTGAGCAGCTCAACCGGGGCCACCCTCCGGGAACGGGACGCGTCCGGCCGCCGGGTCCTCATGATTGCATGCCCGCGGGTCCGGTTCGACGTCCCTCAGTGACAGCGAGCCGGAAGGGAAGTACGGGCTGCCGCATCGACCAACATCCACCGGACAGGCCCTAGTCGTCGCCGGTCGGGGACGGAGCGCCGCCGAAAGTCATGTCGCAGAGCGTCAGGTAGAGGCGGTCCGGCCGGGGCAGATACTGGAGCTTCGCGAGGGCCCCGGCGTCGTCGCCAGCTGTCTCGACCACGAACTCGCCGTAGCCGAAGATGCGGCCGAGCGGGTCTCGGTTGTACGCCATGTCGGTGATCTTCGTCAGGGGCATCGTCTGGACCTTCCGGGAGATGATGCCCGACACTTTCAGCAACCGCCTATCCGTGATCATGATGTGGGTGACCTGCCAGTCGATCAGCTTCCACAGCATTCGTACGATCATGAAAAGGACAAAATATCACAATAGTGTAAAAATCGGGCCTAGATTGATCCCTTGGCTGGCGAACAGGATGTTCACGCCGAGCGCGAGGACGACCGACCCGGCGGTCTCCAGGAAGACGCGCAGCAGGACCGCCCAGTGCAGCCGCACCATCGTCACCAGCCGCTCCTGGCTGGCCAGATACTTGCTGTCACGCAGGACCGAATCGGGAAACCGAAGTTTCACCACGGCCGCAGTGTCTCAGACCACAAGGCCCGGCGGGCGGTTATCGCAGCCTGCCCACGGCGGGCCACGATCCGCCAGGAGGGCAGCGGGGAGGCGGTTGACCGCGGTCGCGAGGAGCCGATGGACGTTTCGCGGGTCGGGGGTGCCCGTCGCGGTGTGCAGTTGCAGCAGCGCGACATTGTCGCCGCGTCGCCGCGTCGCCCCACCGCCCAGCGGTCATCCGCATATGGCTCGTCGCCGACGCCGGGAAGGGGGGTTCCGGTCCTGCACGCGCGCATCGCAAGCCTGGCTGGCAGGGCGTCGGTGACGGCCAGGTGGACAGCGTCACCTGGGTGGCCGGGTCGACCGCCGCGCGGACCAGCCGGTACCCGCCGCGCACGATCAGGACGGCCCCGAGCGGGAACGACGAGGACGCAGAGCAGGAGCCCGAGGGTATCGGTGATGATGAACCGCTTGCGGCCGTTGACCTTCTTGCCCGCGTCGTAGCCCCGCGAGTCCTTCCCGACCGTCGGTGCGCCCTTCACCAACTGAGAGTCGATCACGGCGGCGGTCGGCTCGGGTTCCCGGCCCTCCAAGGCTCGCAGCTTGTCCCGCAACGCATCGTGGATTTTGGCGGTGACGCCGTGGTCGTGCCAGCGGGTGACAAAGCCATAGACCGTCTCCCAGGGTGGGAAGTCCTTCGGTAGCGATCGCCAGCTACAGCCGCTGTGCGCAATGTAGAAAATCGCGTCGACAATCTCTCGGCGGGGATGCGCCTCGTTGCGGCCGTCTTTCGATACCGGCGGCAGGAGCGGCTCGACCACCGCCCACTCCGTATCCGTCAGGTCCGAGGGGTAGCCATGAACACGTCCCATGACCTGCCTCTACCAGCCCCACCGCCACCGAAACCCAGCCCCGCGACGCCGCGTCCCCTATTGCCGGTCGCTCTAAGTCGTCGTCTGTCGTCTGCTCGGGTGTGGCTCGATCGGCCGTGGGCCACGCCGGTGGAAGGCGTGGGCCCACGGCCGATCACGTTCGGTCGGCGGCCGTGGACGGCTACCGAACGCCGACTTGTTCGACGTAGGTGTAGCCGGTGACGCGGCGGCCTTCGTAGGTACCGGTGACGGTGGCGCTGCCTTCGTAGCGGGAGCCTGCGGCCACCAGTTCCTGGTCCTTGGTGGTGACGGTGACGTGCAGCTCGGCGTGCTGGCCGGGGATGGTGACCTTGAACCGTGTGGGGTAGCGCGCACCAGTGGTCGGGCTGGTCCAGACACTGGAGGCGTCAGGTGTGATGGTCGCCGGGGCAATGGTGTGGGTGCCGTCGGGGCTCACTATGGTTCCCCAGGTGTGCTCAGTGTTGTACCTCATATCCCAGAGGCTGATCTTATCGCCGTTGGACAGGTTGAGGTCCATCCAGGTCCACCCGGCCCCAGCCTTGGGCGAGGCCAGGTTAGGGAGGGGTCCCCACTGGTGGTCCAGCCAGGACTGCCCGCTAAGCCGCTCGGCGCGCCCGTTGAGCGTCAGCGTCCCAGACGTCGCCATGGAGGGAAAGGCGTACTCGTAGTTCGGGTACGCCGCTTCGCCGAACATGGGGAAGTACCCCGTCCCGAGGTTGTAGAGGACCTGTCCGCGGGGGCGGAACGTGACGTCGATCTGTCCCTCTGGGACCTTGGCCTGCAGCTTCATCTGGGTGGCGTCGCCCGTCCAGGTGATGTTCTCGGTGTGGATGTCCACGCCCGGGGCGCCGGAGATGCCTCCCCGGGACGGGAGCTTGACCTCCGACCTGGTGTACCAGCTGGTGGTTTCATCCGTGATCGACACGGCCGAGCCGGCGCCCATCGCGTTGGTCAGGTAGTGGACGAAGAACCCATACCGGTGTCCCCCGGCGGTCACGTGCGCGACGACGTACCAGGACTCGTTGGGCCTGTCAGATTTGGCGGTGAGGTCCGCGGCAGCGTTGACGAGGACCGGAAGTGTGGTGTGGGCCAACCCGTCGGGGGCGCCGGCTGTGGCCGGTGAGTCGGCGGCGTTCGCGGGTCCCGTCGGGACGAGCGAACTGAAGGCGATGAGCGCCGAGACGACGACGGCCGCACCCACCCTGGTTGTGCGCATGATGGCTCCTTGGAGGCGGAGTTGAATCTGGACTCAGGTCCGACGGCTACTAATAGGGCTCAAGACCGTCATCGAGGAACGAGCAATGTCACCCGGTCCGTGGTCGCAAAGGAGAACGAACGCAGACTGCGTTGAAGGCGGCGGTTCGGCAGGTGCTGGAACGCAAGAGGTCCTTCAACAGGGCGATCGCCTGCACCCGACTGGATGACGAAATCCAGGCCGTCGACGGTCGGTTTCTCCCCGTATCGCTTCCTGACGTTCTCAACCTCGATCATCGTCTTGTCCTCCATCGGTGACGCTAGTGAATTCCGGCGTGACCGACATTAGGAACGAACAGCCCGGCGCGACATAACCCGACCGGTCAGAATCCAGCTGGCCAGGTAGGCCGCAAGGCATACCCCCGACCCGCCCAACGGCGTACGCACCACCATGCCGAGCATGTCCGAGTGACGGGTTATACCCGTGCGTGATCGTTACAATCTATAGTCGATACACCCACCATTCGGCATGCCAACAACTGCCCCGCAACTTTCCCCGCCAAGGTCTTTACGTCCAGCACAGAAATTGAACGTCGGATTGGGGCTGGAACACGCCCGAGGTCAGCTCCCCGGAGTGACGAGGCCGGACTCGTAGGCCAACACGACGGCCTGGACGCGGTCGCGGATGTCGAGTTTCGCCAGTATCCGTCCGACGTGAATCTTGACGGTTCCTTCGGACAGGTGCAGGTCGGTGGCGATCTCGCGGTTCGATCGCCCTCTGGCGAGCTGGGCGAACACGGTTTGTTCCCGCTCGGTCAGCTTGCTGAGGACGGCGTTCCGGTCGGGTTGCCGGTCCTGGTCGGGTAGCAGGGAGACGAACTGGTCGATCAGCCGCCGTGTCGCGGTGGGGGCGAGCACCGCGCGACCGTCGGCAACGGTGCGGATGGCGTTGAGCAGCTCGGCTGGTGGCGCGTCTTTGAGGAGGAATCCGCTGGCGCCCGCCTTGAGCCCGGCGAAGACGTACTGATCCAGGTCGAAGGTGGTCAGGATGAGGACCTTCGACCTGGAGCCCGGCTCGGCGACGATCGCGGCGGTCGCCTGGATGCCGTCCATGCGTGGCATCCGGACATCCATGAGCACCACGTCGGGGCGCAGCGCTGAGGCCATGCTGACGCCGGTCTTTCCGTCCGCGGCCTCACCGACGACCTCGATGTCGGATTCGGCTTCCAGGATCATCCGGAACCCCATGCGCAGCAGCGGTTGGTCATCGACGAGCAGGACCCGGATCATGCGGTCACGCCCACGTCCAGCGGCAGACGCGCCGAGACTTTCCAGCCCCCTGGGTGACGTGGGCCGGCCTGCACCTCACCGCCGTAGACGTGGACGCGTTCCCGCATGCCGACCAGGCCGCTTCCGGCGCCGGCGGGCACGGCCGACGTGGCGCCTTCCCCGTCGTCCTCGATGTCGACGCGCAGTTCACTCGGTAGGAAGTGCAGGCGTACCGAGGCGCGGGCGTCGGCCCCTGCGTGCTTGAGGGTGTTGGTCAGGGCCTCCTGCACGAGCCGGTAGACCATCAGCTGAATGCCGGCCGGCAGCTCGGGCGCGTGACCGCGGATCTCCAGCGTGGTGGTCAGCCCTGCGGAGCGGACCTGGGTGATGAGCATGTCGAGGTGGGTGAGGTCGGGTACCGGCGCGAGAGCCTCGCCGGCATCGTGGCGCAGGACACCGAGGAGGCGGCGGATGTCGGTGAGGGCACGCCGGCCGGTGGCGGACACGGTGCGCATGACCTCGGTGGCCCGCGCCGGCGAAGCCGCCGACGCGGCGATCGCCGCGTCGGTCAGGGTGACCATGACGGTGAGGTGGTGGGCGACGATGTCGTGCATCTCCCGGGCCAGCCAGGCGCGCTCGGCGGCCGCGGCCAGGGCGACCTGTTGGTCTCGTTCCCGTTCCAGGCGCTCCGCGCGGTCGTGCAGTTCGGCCAGATAGGCGCGCCGGGTGCTGGAGTACAGGCCTAGCCCGAGGGCGGCGGCGATCAACCCCGACAGAAAGATCACGTTTAGCCACCAGCTGTCTTGGGACACCGCGATCGTCCCGGCGACGGCGAAGGCTTCGAGGAGGGCAGCGCACGCCAGGGCATCCCGCCGGGGCCGCATCGTGGCCACCGTGTACAGGGCGATAAGCAGGGCCGCGCCGTTCAGCGCGCCGAACTCGAGCCACAGCCCGGTTGGGATGCTGGCAGCCAGGAC